>JAGOCV010000208.1 GCA_017998575.1 Burkholderiaceae bacterium | reverse complement strand
GGTTGGCCGTCTGGTCGTTGACCTCGCCCACCAGGAAGATCACGCGCTCCTTGAGCAGGCGCGAATAGATGTCGTAGGACCGCTCGCCACGGCCCGACTGCTCGATGACCATCGGGACCATGCCCAGGGCTTGCGTTTCGAGTGCGCTCATGTTTTCTCCAGTAATCGGAAACACTGTACCGAAATTCGGTAGCCGCCAATGAGATGGGGCCTGGCGGCAGGACTGCAAGCCCGCCGCAGGCCCCGCCTGCGAGATGTGCCGGAAGGCGTCAGGCCTGCTGGCCCATCAGCTCGTCGAACGACACGGCCTTGTCGGCCACCTTGGCGCGCGCGAGCACGAAATCCGTGACATTGTTCTCGATCACGATGGCCTCGACTTCCGCGAGGCGGCGGTTGTCGCCGTAGTACCAGCGCACCACGTCGGCCGGCTTCTCGTAGCTGGCGGCCAGCTCTTCGATGTGGGCCTTGATCTGTTCGGCCGTGGCCTGCAGTTCGTTGGAGCGCACCAGCTCGGCAACCACCAGGCCCAGGCGCACGCGGCGTTCGGCCTGCGGGCGGAACACGTCGTCGGGAATCGGGGCCTTGTCGGCGTCCTTGATGCCGCGCTGCTTGAGGTCGGCACGCGCGCTTTCGACCATGCGCTCGATTTCCGACTGCACGCTGGCGTTCGGAACGTCCAGCTCGGCGTTGGCCAGCAGCGCATCCATCACGCCCTGCTTGTTGCGTGCCAGCAGGCGGAACTTCACTTCGCGTTCGAGGTTCTTGCGGATGTCGGCGCGCAGCGCTTCCACCGTGCCTTCGGCGATACCGAGCGACTTGGCCAGTTGCTCGTCGACGGCGGGGAGGTTCGAGGATTCGATCCTCTTGAGCGTGACCAGGAAATCGGCCTGCTTGCCGGCCACGTCCTTGCCATGGTATTCGGCCGGGAAGTTCAGCGGGAAGGTGCGGCTCTCGCCGGACTTCATGCCGCGCACGGCGTCCTCGAACTCCTTGAGCATCTGGCCTTCGCCGACGACGAACTGGAAGTCCGACGCCTTGCCGCCTTCGAACGGCTCGCCATCGATCTTGCCTTCGAAATCGACCGTGACGCGGTCATCGTCCTGGGCAGCGGCATCCTGCGCGCGCTGCGCGAAGGTACGGCGCTGCTTGCGCAGGATGTCCACGGTGCGGTCGATGGCGTCTTCGGACACCTCGGCCGACAGCTTCTCGACGGTGGCGGCCGACAGGTCGCCGATCTTCACCTCGGGGAACACCTCGAACACGGCATCGAAAGCCAGCTCGCCCTCGGGCGCGCCCTCCTTCTCGGTGATCTTGGGCTGGCCGGCCACGCGCAGCTTGGCGTCGTTGACGGCCTTGGCGAACACTTCGCCCACCTTGTCGTTCATGACTTCGTACTGAACGGAGAAACCGTGGCGCTGCGCGACCACGCTCAGGGGCACCTTGCCGGGACGGAAGCCGTCCATCTTGACCTGGCGTGCAAGCTTGCGCAGGCGGGCATCGACTTCGGACTGGATCACGCCCACGGGCAGCGACAGGGTGATCTTGCGCTCGAGCTTGTCCAGGGTTTCAACGGTCACGGTCATGAGTTTCTCCAAATCCACAAAAGGATGATGCGCGGCGACCCTGTCGGGCCCGCCTTGCGGAATGTCTGTCGACTGCAGCGTGGCGTGTACGGGAAGCGGCCACTGCCGTGTCGAAGGACAGCGGCCTGCGCGCATGCGTGCGGGGTACGTCATCTGCGGCGCGCGCCACTCCCGGTCGGCAGCGGCGCGCCGTCCACCGGATGAGCCCGGCCTCCACGGCAACCCGGCATTCTAGCCAATCCGGCCGGGAGCCCTTCCCTTGCGGGACGCCCGCCTGAGGCGGACGACGGCGGCAGTCAGGGCGCCAGGCGCATGTCCAGCCCGGGCGGCGGCGGGGTCCGGGCACCCGTCATCACGAAGGACAGCATGGTGTAGTAGCCGGCGATGCCCAGCAGGTCGATCACGCCCTGCTCTCCCAGCGCCGCCACGCCCTGCTGCCAGGTGTCGTCGGCCACCTGGCGGTCGTTGAGCGACTGGCGCACCAGGGCGTCCACCAGGCGTTCGTCCTCGCGCTCGTAGGGCGGGTCGCGCCGCTCGGAGATGGCGTCGACGACGGCGCGCGTGATGCCTTCCCGCATGGCGATGGGCGCATGGATGGCCCATTCCACCTGCTGATTCCAGTGGCGCGCCGTCAGCAGGATGGCCAGCTCGGACAGCCGCAGGCCGATGGCGCTGCGGTATCGCAGGTATTCGCCCATGCGCTGCGCATGGGTGCACAGCTCCGGGCTGCGCAGCATGGGAATGAAGGGCTCGATCACCGCCCCGCGGGGGCCGGCGATGATTTCCTCGGCACAGGCGCGTTGTTCGGCGGACCATTGAGCAGGGGTCAGGGGCGGAAGACGGTCGTGGTTCATGCAAGGGGTTCCTGAAGAACGGGCGGCCATGGCCGCCCATCCCGAACGCTAGCACGGCCGCGTCAGCGGCGGCCCGTCGCCGTCTCTTCGGCGACCGCGGCGGCAAAGCTGAAAGTTCCCCGCCGTTCCATGCGGGCGAATTCGGCCACCACCAGATCGTGTACCAGCGACAGCGCCGGGTTGGGCTTGGGATCGATGCGTGTGGCCAGCACCAGCAGGCGATGGAGTTGCACGCCCGAAATCTCGGACATGACGATCGAGTCTTCCTGCGGCGTTTCGCGGAACACCGAGACCGGCATGATCGTCGCCCAGCGTCCGCGCAGCACCAGTTCGCAGATCGAATCGACCGAATCGATCTCGGCGCGCACCTGCAGCGACTGGCCCAGACTCGCCAGTTGCCGGTCGACCAGGCCACGGTGCAGACTGGTCATCAGCAGCGGAATGCGCGCGAGCTGATGCACCGACACCACCGGCCCGATGCGCATGCGCGCATGCGAGACCAGCGCGAACGGCTCACCCAGGAGCGGCTGGAACGACAGCGCGCGGCCCGGCTCGGGATTGGTGAGGACGGCCAGATCGATCATCCCGCGCTCCAGCCAGTCCAGCAGCGCGGGGGTGAATGCCTCGCGCGCGCGCAGTTCGAGCTCGTCCAGCGCATCGATGCAGTTCTCGAACAGGCGCGGCAGCAGCAGCCGCGCCAGCGTGGGCGAGGCGCCCAGCACGACCTGCGTGCGCTCTTTCTGCTGACTGTGCGAGAGCCGGCGGCCCAGCCTCGCCGCCTCGGTCAGGATGCGCTGCGCGGATTCGTACAGCGTCACACCCGCAGGCGTCAGGCGCACGCCGCGCGGCAGGCGCTGCAGCAATTGGGCGCCCACCTCCGACTCGAGATCGCGCATCTGCCGTGTCAGCGCGGGTTGCGCAATCGGTATCGCAGCCGCGGCGGCGGTCAGGCTGCCGCTGTCGGCCACGGTCACGAAATAACGAAGTGTTTTGAGGTGCATGACGTGTTTCGGGGCAAGGGTTCACCCGCATCGGTCGATATCAAGATGATATGGCAGAGGGCAAATACAGCATTAGACAGTGCCGCTGGCGGTGCGTACTCTTGCGGCTGCTTCCGGCGGGGCCGGAGCGCAGACAAAGCATCCACGGAGACACCCCATGAAATCACTCAGCCGCCTGATGGCGGGCGCCCTGCTCGCCCTGCCGCTGGCCGTCATCGCCCAGGGCACCTATCCCAACAAACCCATCCGCATGATCGTTCCGCTGGCCGCCGGCAGCGCCGTGGACAACGCGGCACGAGTGGTCGTGCAGAAGATGGGCGAATCGATGGGCCAGGGCTTCGCGGTGGAGAACATCGCCGGCTCGTCCGGCATCATCGGCGCCGAGCGGCTGGCACGCTCCACGCCCGACGGCTACACCATCGGCGGCTTCAACGACAGCATCCTCACGATGGTGCCGCACATGATGGCCAAGATGCCATGGAATGCGCTGACCGACTTCACGCCGGTTTCGCTGGTGGGCACGATCGAATGGGGCCTGGTGGTGAAGGCCGATTCGCCCCACCGCACGCTGGCCGACTTCATCAAGGCCGCCAAGGCCGCGCCGGGCAAGCTGAATTACGGCTCGGGCGGCAACGGCAGCCCGCAGCACATCGGCATGGCCCTGATCGCCGACCGCGGCGGTCTCGACCTGATGCACGTGCCTTACAAGGGCGCCACGCCGGCGGCGGTAGCCGTCGCGGCGGGCGAGGTCGATGCCTCCATGCAGGGCCTGGGCACCGTGACCTCGCTGCTGCAAGGCGGCAAGCTGCGCCTGCTGGCCGTCTCGACGCGCGAGCGGCTGCCGCAATACCCCGACGTGCCCACGTTCCGTGAAAGCGGCATGCCCGACTTCACCTTCAACTCCTGGTTCGCCATGGTGGCGCCCGCCGGCACGCCGCCGGACATCGTCCAGCGCCTGGCCAACGAAGCGCGCGCCGCCGTGAACGACCCCGCCACGCGCGACAAGCTGCTGGCCATCGGCGTGACGCCGCTGGGCACCACGTCGGCCGAGCTCGGCGCTTCGACGAAAACGCAGTTCGAGCTCTACCGCAAGCTGATCCAGGAAAAGGGCATCTCCGCGAACTGATCCCGCCGCCGTGCATCCGCATTTCCAACGCCAGGCCCCGTATTCATGAACCCATTGATCGTCTCTCCCGAAGCGCTGCAGCGCTTCATCCAGTCTGCCTTCACCAGTCAGGGGCTTCCCGAAGCCGACGCGGCGCAGGTGGCCCGACTCATGACCGAGGCCGACGTGCAGGGCTCCGACGGCCATGGCGTGATCCGCCTGCCGCAGTACATCAAGCGCATCCGGGCCGGCGGTATCAACAAGCATCCGGACATCCGCGTGGTGCAGGAGCGCGCGGCCATGGCCGTGGTGGACGGCGACAACGGCATGGGTCACCTGGTGGTCTCACGCGCCGTGGACATCGCCATCGAGAAGGCGCGCACAGCCGGCGTGGCCTGGGTCGGCACGCGCTACAGCAACCATGCGGGGCCCGCTTCGCTGTACGCGCGCCGCCCGCTGGAGCACGACATGCTCGGCCTGTACTTCGCGGTCGGCAACGCCAACCACCTGCCGCCCTGGGGCGGCACCGACATGCTGCTGTCGACCAACCCGATCGCGGCAGGCATACCCACCGCCGACGAGCCGCCCGTGGTGCTCGACATGGCAACCACCGTCGCCGCCTACGGCAAGGTCAAGGCCAAGGCCAAGCGCGGCGAACAGATGCCCGTGGGCTGGATGATCGATCGCCAGGGAAAGCCGCTGCTCGATCCCAACAAGTCGGGCGAGGGCTTCCTGCTGCCCATCGGCGACCACAAGGGCTACGGGCTGGCCCTGATCGTGGGCCTGCTGGCGGGCACGCTGGGCGGCGCCGCCATGGGCCGCGACGTGATCGACTTCAACGCCGACTTCAAGACCACCACCAACACCGGGCAGGCCATCCTCGTGATCGACCTCGCCGCCTTCGGCGACCCGGCCGTGTTCAAGGGCGCGGTCGACAAGCTGGTGCGCGACATCCGCGGCAGCGAGCGCCTGCCCGGCGTGGAGCGCATCTGGCTGCCCGGCGAGCAGAGCCACGAGAAGCGAACTCGCTACCGCGAGCACGGCGTGCCGATCGCCGGCGGCGTCGCGAGCGACCTGCAGCAACTGGCGGCCGACCTCGGCATCGCCCCCCTGGAAGAAATGGCACTGGCATGACGATCACCTCCTTCAATCCCGCCACCGACGCGGTGCTCGCCGAGTACGACGCGCACGACGGCGTCGCGATCGAGCAGCGGCTCGAACGCGCGGCTGGCGCCCAGCGCGCCTGGGCCCGCACGCCCGTGGCCGAGCGCATGGCGCTGCTGCGCCGCGTCGCCCGGACGCTGCGCGAGCAGAAGGCCGCCCTCGCCCCGCTGGCGACGCTGGAGATGGGCAAGCCACTGGCCGAATCCACCGGCGAAGTCGAGAAGTGCGCCTGGAACTTCGACGTCTACGCCGACGCCGCGCCCGGCATGCTGCAGGACCAGGTCGTGCCCAGCAGCGCCACCGACAGCCGCATGGTCTACGACCCGCTGGGCATCGTGCTGGCCGTCATGCCCTGGAACTACCCGTTCTGGCAGGTGATGCGCGCGGCCGCGCCCGTGCTGGCCGGTGGCAACGGCATGGTGCTCAAGCACGCCAGCAACGTGCCGCAGTGCGCGCTGGCGCTCGAAGACGTGTTCACGAAGGCAGGCGCACCGGCCGGCCTGTTCACGACGCTGCTGGTGGGATCGGGCGAAGTGAAGCGCCTGATCGAGGATCGTCGCATCTCCGCCGTCACCTTCACCGGCTCGACGCCCGCCGGACGCAGCATCGCTTCGCAGGCCGGCCAGGCACTGAAGAAGCAGGTGCTCGAGCTCGGCGGCTCCGATCCCTTCATCGTGCTGGCCGATGCCGATGTCGAAGCTGCCGCCACGGTGGCCGTGAAGGCGCGCTTCCAGAACACCGGGCAGAGCTGCATCGCGGCCAAGCGCTTCATCGTCGAACACGCCGTGGCCGACCGCTTCGTCGAAGCCTTCGTGGCCGGCGCGCGTCAGCTCGTGGTGGGCGACCCGATGGCTGATGGCAGCACGCAAGGCGCCATGGCCAAACGCAACCTGCGCGACGAACTGCATGCACAAGTGGAAGCCAGCGTGCAGCAGGGCGCGAAGCTGCTGCTGGGCGGCAAGCCCGTGGCCGGGCCGGGCGCGTTCTACGAGCCCACCGTGCTGGACGGCGTGACCCACGACATGACGGCCGCGCGCGAAGAGACCTTCGGCCCCGCCGCCGCCATCCTGCGCGTGGCCGACGCTGCCGAGGCAGTGCGCGTGGCCAACGGCACGCCGTTCGGCCTGGGTGCGGCGCTGTGGACCGCCGACCTCGATCGCGCGCGCCAGCTCACGCGCCAGATCGACGCCGGCGCCGTGTTCGTCAACGGCATGGTCGCGTCCGATCCGCGGCTGCCGTTCGGCGGCACCAAGGAGTCCGGCTATGGCCGCGAACTCGGCGTGCTCGGCCTGCACGAATTCACCAACATCAAGACCGTGTGGACCGGCCCCGCACGCACCTGAACCGCCTACAGACTTCCGACTTCCGAAGGAGCCCCCGATGAGCACACCCTCCCCCGCCAAGTACGCCGTGCTGCGCCCCGACCAGATCAAGAGCCACGAC
>JAGOCV010000207.1 GCA_017998575.1 Burkholderiaceae bacterium | reverse complement strand
CCACCAGCGTGTCGCTGAGCTTGCGCACCACGTCGGGCGGCGTCTTCGCGGGCGCGAACAGGCCCTGCCACGAGTTGATCTCGTAGCCCGGCAGGCCCGCCTCGGCCACGGTGGGCACGTCGGGCAGCGAGGGCGCCCGTGTCTCGGTGGTCACGGCGATGGCGCGCAGCTTGCCGGTCTTGATGTGGGGCAGCATGGCGGGCAGCAGGCCGAAGTGCGCCTGCACGTGGCCGGCCAGCAGGTCGTTCACCGCCGGGGCATTGCCCTTGTAGGGCACGTGCACCATCTCCACCTTGGCCATGGTCTTGAACATCTCGCCCGCCAGGTGCGGCGAGGTGCCGTTGCCCGACGAAGCGTAGTTGAGCTTGCCCGGCTGGCTGCGTGCCAGCGCGATGAACTCCTGCAGGTTCTTCGCGGGCACGCCGGGATGAATCACCAGCACCAGCGGCAGCGACGAGATCTGCGTGATGGGCTGCAGGTCTTTCACCGCGTCGAAACCCGCGCGCGGCTGCAGGCTGGCGTTGATGGCCAGCGAGATGGTGTTGACGAGCAAGGTGTAGCCATCCGGCGCGGCCTTGGCCACCAGGCCCGAGCCCAGCGTGGAGCCGCTGCCGGGCCGGTTCTCCACGATCACGGTCTGCTTCAGCCGCGTCGAGAGCTTCTCGCCGATCACGCGGCCGATGGTGTCGGTACTGCCGCCGGCCGCGAAGGGCACGATCAGCGTGATGGTCTTGCTTGGATAGGCGGCCGCGCTGGCCTGGGCCAGCGCGGTGCCCGATGCCGACGCGGCCAGCAGGCACGCGCCGAACAGCGAAAGGATGCGGTTCATGTTTGTCTCCGTGTGTGTTGTCTCTTGCACAGCAACGGCGGATCTGTCGTCCGCTCGGTCGATACCTTCGGTTCTCAGCGCGCAGCGGCCGGGCCGCGGTTGTCGGCGATCACGGGGTTGGAGAGCGTGCCGATGCCCTCGATCTCCACGCGCATCACATCGCCCACATTGGCCAGCAGCGGCGGGTTGTGGTACATGCCCGGGCCGGGCGGCGAGCCGGTGGACAGCACGTCGCCAGGCTCCAGCGGGAACACGCGCGAGAGCTGGGCGATGAACTGGCGCACGGTGAACAGCATCTCCGACGTGTGGGCATGGCACACCTCGCGCTCGTTGATGTAGGTGCGCACCGAAAGGTTCTGCGGATCGGCGATCTCGTCGCGCGTGACCATCCACGGACCCATGGGGCAGAAGGTCTCGAAGCCCTTGGAGATCAGCAGCAGCCCCTGGGCCTGCAGGCAGCGCGCCGAGACGTCGTTCATGATCGTGTAGCCGGCCACGTAGTCGAGCGCGTCGGCCTCGTCGACGAAGTAGGCGCGCTTGCCGATGACGGCCGTGAGTTCGCCTTCCAGATCCATCTGCCGCACGATGGGCGGATAGACCACCGGCTTGCCCGGGCCGGTCACCGCTTCGGCGAACTTGGCGAAGATGTGCGGCATGGGCGGCGTGACGATCTTCTCCTGCCGGGCCTTGCCCTCCTCGCGCAGTTCGTCGAGGTGGCGCAGGTAGTTGCGCCCGCCCATCATGATCTTGCCCGGACGCGGCACCGGCGCCTGCAGATCGGCGTGGGCCAGGTCAATGGCCGGCCCGCTGCCGGCGGTGGTCACGTAGCGGTCGACCGCCGCGCGTGCGCGCTGCATGTTGGCATCGCCGCCCTGCAGGAACTGCACCATGTCGTCGGGCAGGCGCTCGGCCGCCGGCAGGTATTCGTTGAGGCGGATCACCTTCTGACCCACCACGGCGCCCAGACGGACCGCGCCCTCGGCCTTGTATGAAACGAGCTTCATCTCTTCATGTCTCCTTCTTGATATGTGGTCGGGCCCATTCCAAGGCCCGGACCACCCTCAGCTTAAGTAATCGATCGAGAGGATCCAAGCGATTTAAACTGCCCAGTTGATGAGTTTTCCTGATCGATCGAGGCACCTGCCATGCGCCGACCCATTCCCAGCACCCGAGCCCTCACAGCCTTCGAGGCCGCCGCGCGCCACGGCAACTTCACGCGTGCCGCCGAGGAGGTGTCGCTGACCGAAGGCGCGATCTCGCGGCAGATCGCGCTGCTGGAAGAGCAGCTGGGCCTGGCCCTGTTCACCCGCGTGAAGCGGCGCGTGGTGCTCACGCCCGCCGGCGAGGCTTACGCGGCCAAGGTACGCGACATCCTCGGGCGGATCGAGCGCGAGACACTTAGCCTGATGGCGCACGGCGGCGGCGAGGGCTCGCTCGAGCTGGCCGTGCTGCCCACCTTCGCATCGGAATGGCTGATTCCGCGCATGGGCCGCTTCCTCAAGCGGCATCCGCACGTCAGCGTGTCGATGGGCGTGCGCACGCGCATGTTCATGTTCGAGGAAACCGCGTTCGACGCCGCCATCCACTTCGGCCAGCCCACCTGGCCGGGCACCGGCGCCGATGCGCTGTTCGGCGAAAGCCTGGTGCCCGTGTGCCGGCCTGGCCTGGTGCCGCGCGGCGCGCGGGCCGACGCCCTGCTGGCCCTGCCGCTCGTGCACTCGGCCACGCGGCCTGACGACTGGGCCCGCTGGTTCGCCCATGCCGGCGTCGAGGGCGCGCAGGCCCAGGCCATGGGCGGCGCCCGGTTCGAGCTGCATTCGATGGCGATCAGCGCCGCGCGCGCCGGCCACGGCGTCGCGCTGATGCCTCGCTTCCTGGTGCAGGGCGCCCTGGACGACGGCAGCCTCGTGGTTCCGGTAGACCAGCCGCTGCCCAGCCAGGATGCCTACTACCTCGTCTACCCCGAGAATCGGCAGGCCAGCTCGCGCCTGCACGCGTTCAGACGCTGGCTGATCGACGAAGCCCGCGGTTTCGCCCACGACAACGAGCCACCCACGCCATGAAAACGCAGTCCATCCAGCCCTTTTTCGCCACGCTCCGCGCGGCCAATCCACATCCCGTGTCCGAGCTCGAATACACCAGCGTGTTCGAGCTGCTGGCGGCCGTGCTGCTCTCGGCCCAGGCCACCGACGTGGGGGTGAACAAGGCCACGCGCAGGCTGTTTCCGGTGGCGAACACGCCGCAGGCCATCCTCGCGCTGGGCCTGCAGGGGCTGGAGGGCTACATCAAGACCATCGGCCTGTTCCGCAGCAAGGCCAAGCACCTGATGGAGACCTGCCGCATCCTGGTGGAGCAGTACGGCGGCGAGGTGCCGCGCACGCGCGATGCGCTGGAGACGCTGCCCGGCGTCGGCCGCAAGACGGCCAACGTGGTGCTCAACGTCGCCTTCGGCGAGCCGACCATGGCGGTGGACACGCACATCTTCCGCGTGGGCAACCGCACGGGCCTGGCGCCCGGCAAGACGCCCTACGAGGTCGAGATGCGGCTGATCGAGCGCGTGCCCAGGGAATTCACGGTGGATGCGCACCACTGGCTCATCCTGCACGGGCGCTACATCTGCGTGGCCCGCACGCCGCGCTGCTACGAATGCCAGGTGGCCCGGTGGTGCGACTACGAACCCAAGACGCCGCCGCCCTGACGGCAGCGCCGCGACCGTGGCTCAGGCCTTGAGCTCGCGCATGAGCTGCTGCACGTCCAGCCCCTGCGCGCGCTGCCGGATCTGCGGCGCGTAGCGTTGCTGCAACCCCTTCGCCTCGTCGACGGTGCGCGAGAACGCCGACTTGAGCGTCTCGGTATTGAGCGTGCGGCCACCCGCGTAATAGCGCTGCGCCACCTTGCCCAGCGCATACGTGCTGGCGAACGAGAAGGCCGAGCCCGTGGCCACGCTCCCCACCGCTCGGCCCATGCCGCCCATCACCTTGCCCAGCAGCCCGCCCACGAGCTTGCGGCCGAACTGCTCCACGTACTGCGACGTGAGGCCCACGCCCACCGTGGCGAGGAAGTCGGCGATGTGGCCCTTGTCGAGCTCGTAGCCATAGACCTTGCCGATGCGGTACACCAGCCGCGTCTGCAGCGGAATGATCGCCATCGATGCGAGCGACTGCGGCAGCAGTTCGAGCGCGCCGTTGAGGATGGAAGCGTTGAGGATCATCGAGTCGATCTCGGCATCACCGATCGACGCGGGGCGCGCGGTGGCCGGGGCTGCCGCTGCGGCAACGCCGGCCGCGGCCACGGGCACGGCGGCGGCCTGCCCCGTCCAGGCTTCGGACGGCGCGGGCTCGGCGCGCAGCGGCACGTCGGCGATCTCGTCGGCCTGGCGCATCACGCTGGCGGCTTCGGGCGCCGGCACCTGCAGCGCGGCGGCCAGGCGCTGCAGGAAGGCCTTCTCCCGGTCGTTGCACACGCCGTCGGCATCGCACACGCCCACGGCCATCTCGAAGGCCAGGTGGCGCAGCGCTGCGGTGTCGAGCGTGCCGGCCGCGTCTTCGAGCGTCACGCGCCGCAGCAGCACATCCTGATAGAGCTTCATCAGGTCGAAGCCGGCGGCCGGGTTGAGCGACTCGGCCATCTCGCGCAGATGCTCGCGCTCGCGTTCATCCTTGTGATCGTCGGCGAAGGCCGCCAGCAGGCTGATGGCCATGATGGCCCGGTGGTGTTGGCTTTCCATGAAGGGTGATTCCTTGTTGCGGTGCACGGGCGCACGCCCGTGCCCGATAGAGCCCGCCGGGCCCGCCAAGTTTCCGCCCGCGTGTAACCGGATCAGTTGAACATGATCTCGCGCCAGGTGCCGTGGCCCGGCGCCTCGCGCGGCCACTGGCCGGCCTTGTGCACCTCGCGCACGCCCTGCACCAGCAGGCTCACGGCGCGGATCACGCCGCCGTGCGTGATCCAGACGGCCTCGGCGTGCCGGCGCGAATCGGCCAGCGCCGCCTCCACGCGCGCCATGAAGCCGCGCACCGATTCGCCGCCGCCCACGACGTAGCCGGCGAAGTCGTCGATCCAGGCCGAATACTCGGGCTCGGGAATGTCTTCCCACAGCCGCCCTTCCCAGGCGCCGAAATCCATCTCGGCGATGCGTGCGTCGGTGCGCACGCTCAGATCGGGCCGCAGCGCGAGCAGCGCGCGCGACAGTTGCCCGCAGCGGCCCAGCGTGGAGCAGATCACCGGCAGACCCTGCGGCAGCACGGCGGCCAGGTCGCGCGCCTGCGCCTCGGTGGCGGCGGCATCGGCCGGAATGTCGCTGGCGCCGTAGCAGGTGCCGGCGGCGATCAGCGGCGTGGCGTGGCGAACGAGCCAGAGCTTCATGCGCCGGCTCCGGCCGCAACCCGCGCTGCCCGCGCCACCGCACCGGTAGTGCGCCGCGGCCATGCGGCGAGGTCGTGGCGGGCAGTGCTGTTCATGGCGCAGGGGTCTCCGTCGTATCGCAGCGCCGCTACGGCAGCGGCTCGAGCAGGCGCATCAGTTCGCCGGGCGCAAAGCAGCCGTCGATGACCTCGGCCAGCGCGTCGAACACGACGTCCAGCGTGGGCACCTGCGCGCCGAACAGCGCACGCAGCACGCCCGGATCCTCGAACAGCCCATGCAGGTATACACCCAGAACGTGACCGCCGCGAGACTGCCATCCCAGCGCGTCGGGCAGCACCGCGCGGGCCACGTCGCCGGCATCGCCCATGGCCGGATGCTGGGCCGTCTGCCCGTGGTGGATTTCGTAGCCCTGCACTGCCAGCCCGGACAGCGTGGCCCACGGCCCCTGCAGCGCGCCAAAGCGCACGCCTGTGCGCCGCACCGTCTTGGCGGGCTCGAACGCGGTCACCAGCGGCAGCAGCCCCAGGCCGGGCGCATTGCCGTCGATGCCGTGCACGTCGACCAGCGCCTCGCCCAGCATCTGCAGGCCGCCGCAGATGCCCAGCACCGCGCCGCCGCGCGCGGCATGGGCGGCGACGGCGGCATCCAGGCCCTGGCCGCGCAGCCAGGCCAGATCGGCGCTGGTGTGCTTGCTGCCGGGCAACACGATCCAGTCGGCACCCGCGCAATCGGCGGGCGAGCGCGCCCACACCAGCCGCAGGCCGGGTACGTTGACCAGCGGCTGGAATTCGTCGAGGTTGCTGATGCGCGGATACGCGACGATGGCCACCGTGCGCGTGACCGCGCCGTGCGATCGCGTGCGGTCGTCGAAGACGCCATCTTCCTCGGGCAGGCCGTGCTCGCGCCACATCGGCAGCGTGGCGAGCACGGGGATGCCGGTCTTCTCGCGCAGCATCTGCGGCGCCGGGGCCAGCAGGTCCGCGTCGCCACGGAACTTGTTGAGCACGAAGCCGCGGATCAGCGCCCGCTCGCCCTCGGGCAGCAGCGCCCAGGTGCCGTAGAGGTGGGCGAACGCGCCACCCCGGTCGATGTCGGTGACCAGCAGGCAGGCGGCACCGGCATGGCGCGCCACGCGCATGTTGACGATGTCGCTGGCGTGCAGGTTGATCTCGGCCGGCGAGCCCGCGCCCTCGATCACCACCACGTCGTTGCCGGCGCGCAGCTCGTCCAGCGCCTGTGCGATGTGCGGCCACACGTGCTCGCTGCGCGCGCGCCAGGGCATGCGCGTGAGCTCGTCGCTCACCTGGCCCATCAGCACGACCTGGCTGTGCGTGTCGCGCTCGGGCTTGAGCAGCAGCGGGTTCATGCGCACGTCGGGCACGGCATGGGCGGCCAGGGCCTGGAAGTACTGGGCGCTGCCGATTTCTCCGGCATCCTCGCCGGGGCCCTGCACGACTCTCGCGTTGTTGCTCATGTTCTGGGCCTTGAACGGCGCCACGCGCAGGCCCTGGCGCGCATACCAGCGGCACAGCGCCGTGGTCAGCCAGCTCTTGCCCGCGCCGCTCGCGGTGCCCAGCACCATGACGCAGCGCGCGGGCGTCATCGCGGCACCACCACGTGGCGCCCGGCCACGGCGTGCACCTCGACGCGCTGGTCGAACACGGCGGCCAGCGCGCGGTGCGTGGCGGCCGCTGCCGCGTCGCCATGCCACGCCAGCCGGCCGCCCTCCACCAGCACCAGCTCGTCTGCCGCCAGCGCGACCGACAGCTCGTGCAGCACGCTGACCACGGTGCGGCCCCGGCCCGCCAGTTCGCGCACGATGGCGATCCAGTCGGCCTGATGCGGCACGTCCAGCGCCTGCAGCGGCTCGTCCATCAGCAGCACCTCGGCCTCCACGGCCAGCGCACGCGCCAGCAGCACGCGCTGGCGCTCGCCGGCCGACAGTGCATCGAGCGTG
>JAGOCV010000206.1 GCA_017998575.1 Burkholderiaceae bacterium | reverse complement strand
GGACAAGGCCAAGGCCATGCGCGAGCGCTTCGAGGGCGCCCTGGGCAAGAAGGGCCTGGTCGACTGACAGCCGCGCCACCGCAGCCAGACAAGAGCAGGACACACACCGCATGTTCACGATCAACGTCACGACCGCCAAGGGCGAAAGCAGCAACCATCCGCTGCAGGGCAATGTCGCCACCATCGGAAAGGCCGACGACAACGCGGTGCAGCTCAAGGGCTGGACCATCGGCAAGAGGCATGCATCGGTCGTGATCCGCGACGGCAAGCCGTACCTGGACGACCACGGCGGCCTCTCCGTCACCGAGGTCAACGGCAAGGCCGTGGACGAAAGCTACGGCCCGCTCAAGGACAGCGACGTCATCCAGATCGGCGGCTACGAGATCCGCGTCGTGGGCAGCAACGGCGCAGCCGCCGCGCCGCGCTCGGTGTCCGATGGCGACATCGCTGCGGCGCAGCCGGCCACGCCGTCCATCGAAGACATGCTCTCGGCCACGCTGTCGCGGCCGATACCGGCCTACAGCCCCAAGCCGCTGTCTCCCACGCAGGCGCTGCCGGGCGCGGGCAGCGCACCGCCCCCCGCGCCCGCCGTGGCCCGCGCGCCGGCGGCCGAAGCCACGCCCGGTGGCGTCAACCATGCGCGCCCGCCGGTGCTCAAGGAACAGCGCGTCGACGCACCCGCGCCCGCGGCCGAACCCGCTTTCGATCCCAACATGACCATGCGCACCATGGCGCGCGTGCAGGCCGACGAACGCGTCGTGCGCATGAACCGCGCGCGGCAGATGGTGCATGCCAAGCTCATCTCGATGATGGACTTGCGCCGCGTCGACGTCTCGCGCATGGAAGAGGCCGAGCTGCGCAGCACCACCAGCGCGCTGGTGGGCGAGATCATTGCCGAGGCGCGCGACCTGCCGGCCGGCGTCGACCGCGACATGCTCACCAAACAGGTGATCGACGAGGTGGTGGGCCTGGGCCCGCTCGAAGACCTGCTGGCCGACGACAAGGTGACCGAAATCATGGTCAACCGCTACGACGAGATCTTCATCGAGCGCGGCGGCAAACTCACCGAATCGGAGATCACCTTCACCTCCGACAACGCCGTCCTGCAGGCCATCGAGCGCATCGTCGCGCCGCTGGGCCGCCGTATCGACGAGTCGTCGCCGATGGTGGACGCGCGCCTGAAGGACGGCTCGCGCGTGAACGCGGTGATCCCGCCGCTGGCGCTCAAGGGCTGCAACATCACCATCCGCAAGTTCGCCAAGAACAAGCTGCAGGCCGACGACCTGGTGAAGTTCGGCTCGGTCACGCACGACATGATGGCCTTCCTGAAGGTGGCGGTGGAGCAGGGCACCAACATCATCATCTCGGGCGGCACGGGCTCGGGCAAGACGACGCTGCTCAACGTCCTGTCGAACTTCATCCCGGACGACGAGCGCATCGTCACCGTCGAAGACGCGGCCGAACTCAAGCTCAGCCAGCCCAACCTGGTGTCGCTCGAAGCGCGGCCGCCCAATGTGGAAGGCAAGGGCGCGGTGCACATCCGCGACCTGGTGAAGAACTGCCTGCGCATGCGCCCCGACCGCATCGTGGTGGGCGAGTGCCGCGGCGGCGAGGCGCTGGACATGCTGCAGGCCATGAACACCGGCCACGATGGCTCGCTGACGACGGCCCACGCCAACACGCCGCGCGACTGTATTGCCCGTCTCGAGGTGATGGTGCTGATGTCCGGCCTGGACCTGCCGATCCAGGCCATCCGCGAGCAGATCTCGTCGGCCGTGCACCTGTTCGTGCAGCAGAACCGCTTTCCGGATGGCAGCCGCCGCGTGACCCACATCACCGAAGTGACCGGCATCGAAGGCGGCGTCATCCAGACGCAGGACATTTTCCTGTTCAAGCAGGCGGGCTACGGTCCGGACGGCCGCATCAAGGGCAGTTTCTTCGCCACCGGCGCCATCCCCGAGCTCTACCAGAGCCTGGCCGAGCGCGGCATTCCGGTGGACCTGTCGATCTTCCAGAAAGACCGGGAGCTGTAAGTGGTACTGGAACTCGTCATCGGCGTCGTGGCCCTTGCGGCCATCACCATCATCTGGGCCGTCCTGCAGATCGCCGAGAGCGGCCTGCGCCGCCAGAAGCGCAGCCTGCAGGCGCAGGCCTCGGGCACGCTGTCGGAGATGTTCATCTTCGTGGACGCCACGAAGCTGTTCTACATGAACGTGCTGGCGTTCGTGTTCATTCCCGCCGCGATCTACGTGATGACGGAGAACCCGGTGTTCGCCATCGGCGCGGCCATCGCCATCATCATCGGGCCGCGCTTCATGGTGGCCTGGCTCAAGAAGAAGCGCGAGCGCAAGTTCGAGGAGCAGCTGCCAGATGCGCTGCTGATGGTGGCCGGCACCCTGCGTGCCGGCGCCAGCCTGAACGTGGCGCTCGAATCGATGGTGTCGGAATCGCAGCCGCCGGTGAGCCAGGAGTTCGAGCTCATGCTGCGCGAGCAGCGCCTGGGCGTGGATCTGGACACCGCGCTGCAGAACATGGAGCGGCGCATGCCGCTGCAGGACTTCATCATGGTGGTGGCCGGCATGCGCATCTCGCGCGAGGTGGGCGGCAACCTGGCCGACACGCTGCAGGGCATCGCCGACACGCTGCGCCGCAAGCTCACGATGGAAGGCAAGATCCAGGCGCTGACGGCCCAGGGCCGCATGCAGGGCATCGTGATGACCTGCCTGCCGCTCTTCCTCATGTTCATCCTGAAGTACATGGAGCCGGAGGCGATGGAGCCGCTGTTCACCACCTGGTACGGCTGGATCACGCTGGCCTTCATCATCGTGGCCGAATTCGTCGGCTACTTCTTCATCCGCAAGATCGTCAACATCGATGTCTGAGGACCAGGGCGCATGACCGACTCCCTCTTCATCTTCCTCATCGCCATGCTGTTCGGCCTGGCGGTGCTGTGCTTCGTGTTCGCGCTGGGCCGCCTCAAGCAGCAGGTGCCCGACGAGAACCGGGCTTACCTCGATGCGCTGCCGCCCATCCTGCGCATGGCCTGGCCGCTGGTGCGCTTTTTCGAGCACCACGTGGGCCGCTTCCTGCCACAGGCCGCGCTGCAGAAGACTTCCAAGCAGCTGCAGCTGACGGGCGTGTCGTTCCTGATGGGCGCCGAGCAGTTCTTCGCGCTGCGCTTCCTGTGCATGCTGATCGCCTTCGGCTTCACCTGGTTCTGCCTGGGCGCTCTGGAAAAGAGCTCGCCCATGAGCCTGTTCGTGGCGCTGCTGGTGGGCTTCTACTACCCCACCATCTGGTTGTCGGACGTGCGCAAGAAGCGCGTGGTGCAGGTTCAGAAGACGCTGCCCACCTACCTCGACTACATCACCATGGCGGTGGAGGCGGGCCTCAACATGACGGGCGCCATCAACCAGGCCATGGAAAAGGGCCCGCCGGGCCCGCTCAAGCACGAGTTCTATCTGGTCGTGCGTGACCTGCGTGCCGGCGTGCCGCGTGCCGATGCACTGCGCCGAATGGAAGCGCGCATGCAGATGAGCGAGATCACCAGCTTCGTGGGCACCACCATCCAGGCCGAGAAGATGGGCGCGCGGCTGGGCACGGCGCTGCGCGCGCAGGCCGAGCAACGCCGCTCCGAGCGCTTCCAGCGCGCCGAGAAGCAGGCCATGGAAGCGCCGGTGAAGCTGATCTTCCCGCTGCTGGTGTTCATCTTCCCGCTCACCTTCCTGATCCTGGGTTTCCCGATCGCCATGAAGTTCCTGGCCTCGGGCATCATGTAGATGGAAGGTCTGCCGATGGGGGTGCTGTTCCGTCCGCCCGGGGGCACGCCGCTGGTGCCCAGGGCCTGGCGCGCCGACAGCGCCCTCACGCGCATGCGTGGCCTGCTGGGCCGGCGGCCGCTGGTGGCGGGCGAGGCGCTGCTGATCACCTCGTGCTCGTCCATCCATACCGTGGGCATGCGCTACGCGCTGGACGTGGCTTTCGTCGACGCGGGCGAGCGTGTCGTCAAACTGTGCCGGAACCTTCCGCCGCTGCGGGCCGCCTGGTCATGGCGCGCGCGCCATGCGGTGGAGATGGTGGCCGGCGAGATCGATCGCCTCGGCCTGGCCGTCGGCGACCGGCTCGAATGGAGAAACCGATGAACGTAACGAACCTGCCCGCACGCTGCGCGGCGCTGGCCCTCGCGGCCGCGCTGCTGGCGGGCTGCGCCGCCGGTGGCGGCACGCAGGGCGGCCCCCTGGTGCAGTCGCCCCAGGGCGGCGAGACGGACCTGCTCACGCGCGCGCAATTCGGCCCGAACGACGGCGAGGCCGCGCGCACCGAGGCGCTCTACATCAGCGTGCTGCGGCGCGTGCCCAACGAGGCCGAGACCTGGTTCCGCCTTGGCAACCTGTACGCCAACCACAACCGGCCCGACCCGGCCGCCGCCGCCTACAACCGCGCGCTGCTGGCCGACAACGGCAATGCCCGCGCGTACCACAACCTGGCCGTCATCCGCCTGCGCCAGGCCTATGCGGCCCTGCTGCAGGGCCAGATGGCGGTGGACCCGACGGAGGAGGGCATGGTCCGGCGCATCGACGAGCTGGTCGAGCAGGTGGGCCGTGTCTCGGCACTGCGCGCGCAGGCCGAAGAAGCCCGTGATGCCGCACCCGCGCGCAACGGCGAGAAGGCCGCGCCGTGACGATGCCCGCCCGCTTCCGCCACGGCCCGCGCTCGCGGGGCGCCCGCGCGGCGGCGGGCCAGTCGATCGTCGAGTACCTGATCATCCTGCCGACCCTGCTGCTGCTGCTGTTGTCGGCCGTGCAGTTCGGGCTGCTCTACCAGGTCAAGAGCCAGCTCAACTACGCCACCTTCAACGCGGTGCGCACGGGCGCGCTCAAGAACGGCAGCATGACCTCGATGAAGGATTCGCTGGCCGCGGGCCTGTCGCCACTGTTCACGCACAAGCCCGGCCTCGAGGGCATGCTGCGCGGGCGGCTGGTGGGCACGATCGAGGTCTTCAACCCGATGGTCACGAAGGTGACGGTGCTCAACCCGACGTCGACCATGTTCGACGCGCACAAGGCGGCCGATCCGCGCGGCTCGGGCAAGCAGCAGATTCCCAACGACAACCTGCAGTACCGCCCGACCACCGTGAAAGGCGGCGTCAACATCCAGGATGCCAACATCCTGAAGATCCGCGTGACGTATTGCGCCAAGCTCATCGTGCCCATCGCCAATGTGGTGTTCTACACCCTGGTCTCCGGCGCCGACGACATCTCCAACGTGATGGGCGGCAAGCTCTACCAGGACCCCAACCCCGCGCTGCCGGTGAACACCACCTGCAAGGGCCTGCACAACCTCTACGGCGGCAAGATCATCGGCGCGCTGGGCACGGTGGACACCTATCTGGGAACGGACATGAAGAACGAGGCCCAGAAGGCGCTCGACCAGGTCAACGAGATCCTCAAGACCAACATTCCCTTCATCAACTGGAATCTGGGCGGCTACCGCATCCCGATCACTTCCGAGGCCGTCGTGCGCATGCAGACGCCGTACCGGTAAGAGGGCGGACGTATGCGATTGCCTGCAGGCCTGTCGCGGCGGGGCGCCGCGAGCCTCGTCATCCTGGCGCTGTGGAGCGGCGCGTGCGCGGCGCAGGGGCCACGGCCGTCCGCGTCTGCGCCGGCCGCCGAGCCGCTGCCTGATTTCAAGCTGCGCTCGGGCCTGTGGCGCATCGGCGTGGCGATCGAGATCACGCCGCGCATCGAGGGCCCCAACACGGGGCCGATCGAGGTCGACCGCTGCCTCGATGCCAGGGACACCTCCAACCTGCTGATGACGCCACCCGGCGCCAGTTGCAGCATCGAGCGGGGCCGCACGACGGTGGAGCTGCTGGAATGGAAGGCCGTCTGCCGCCTCAACGGCCAGACCTCCACCGCCCAGGGGCAGCTGCAGTTCAAGGACACCCGCATCGAAGGCCGCATCGTCACCGAAGCCGCGGGCATGGACATGCGCATCGACACGCGCCTGGCGGGCCGCTATGTCGGCGCGTGCACACCGATCCGCGCGCCGCAGCCGGCGACGCCCGCACCTGCGCCGGGCCCGGCCCCGGGCGGCCTCAAGCGCTACACGCCCTGAACGCCGGCGGCGCGCGCCGTCACACCGCTGACATCCTGCGGACACACCGGCGTCATCGCCGGACGGGATGCTCTCGTGCATCAGACAACCACGAGAACATTCCCGATGAGCAAGGATTTCAGCACCATGGAGGACTCCAATCCGTCCTCCAACCCGAGCATCCATGAAGTGTCCGACCCGTCGCGGCGCCTGTTCGTGCGCGGCGGCGTGGCCACGGCTGCCGGCGGCCTGTTCGCGGGCCTGGCCGGCTGCGCCAGTCCGGCCACGAACACCGCTGATCTGAGCCGCGCGCCCAGGGGCATCGGCTTCAGGGCTGTGCCGATCTCCACTGCCGACACCATCGTCGTGCCCGAGGGCTACACCGCGCAGGTGATCGCGCCCTGGGGCGACCCGGTCGGCCTGTCGGGCGAGATGCCGAAGTTCAAGCCCGACGGCACCAACACCGCCGCCGAGCAGGAAGCCCAGATGGGGATGCACCACGACGGCATCCACTACTTCGAGCTCGACGGATCGAAGCGCGGCCTGCTGGTGATGAACCATGAATACACCGACGACGGCCTGCTGCATGCGGGCGGCATGGTGCCGTGGACGGCCGAGAAAGTGCGCAAGGCCCAGGCAGCGCACGGCGTCGCCGTGATCGAGGTAGAGCAGAAAGGCGATGCCTGGCAGGTGGTGCAACCCTCGCCGTGGGCACGCCGCATCACGGCCCGCACACCGATGACGGTGAGCGGCCCCGCATCGGGTCACGCGCTGCTGAAGACGGCGGCCGACGCCACCGGCCGCAACGTGCTGGGCACGTTCAACAACTGCGGCAGCGGCATCACGCCCTGGGGCACGTACCTCACCTGCGAAGAGAACTTCATCAACTACTTCAAGGGCCCGGACACGCCCAATGCGCACGAGACCCGCTGGGGCCTGAAGAAGGGCGATCCCAGCGGCTACCGCTGGCACGAGCACGACGAGCGCTTCGACGCCAGCCGCCACCCCAATGAGCCCAACCGCCACGGCTGGGTGGTCGAGATCGACCCGATG
>JAGOCV010000205.1 GCA_017998575.1 Burkholderiaceae bacterium | reverse complement strand
CCTGCGGCAGCCGAAGCCGTGCCGGCCGCGACACCGACCCCTCCCCCCGGCCGTGTGCTGCCGACGGCGAGACTCGATACAGAGCGGCTGCGCGCGATGAATGCCGATGTCACTTATTCGGCGGCCAGCGTGCGGCACCTGCAGGCCGTGCCACTCGACAAAGGCAGCGTTCGCGTGCGCCTGCAGGACAGCGTGCTGAGGCTGGATCCGCTGGAACTCTCCGTTGCGGGCGGCAGCATTCAGGGCGCCATACAGATCGACGGCCGGCCCGCTCCTGCGCTGGTGGAGGCCAGGCTGGAAGCGCGTCGTGTGCAACTCGACAAGTTGTTTCCCACTATCGAGCGCATGGACAGCAGTGTCGGCAGGCTGAGCGCGCGCATGAATCTCACGGGCCCTGGCCAGTCGGTGGCCGAGTGGCTCGGTCGATCCAGCGGAGACCTGCAGGTGGCCATGGGGCGGGGCCAACTGTCCAACTTGCTGCTGGAAATCCTGGGCCTCGATGGTGGCGAAGTGGTGCGCTTTTTCATCCAGGGAGATCGCAATGTGCAGTTGCGCTGCGCGGTCGCCGATTTCGGCGTCCGCAACGGCCAGGCCGATGTGCGCACCTTCGTGCTCGACACTTCCGACACGGTCATTCAGGGCGAGGGAGGTGTGAACTTGCGCGATGAGAGCCTGAGCCTCGTCCTGCGGCCGCAGCCCAAGGACCGAAGCATTTTCAGCCTGCGTTCACCCTTGCGCATCGACGGCACGTTTGCCTCTCCCTCTGCGTTCCCGGACAAGGCAGCGCTGGCGGGGCGCGCGGGGCTCGCGCTGGCGCTGGGTGCGATCAACCCCTTGCTGGCCCTGGCCGCCACCGTGGAAACTGGTCCTGGCCAGGACGCTGATTGCGCGGGCCTGCTCGCACAGTCGAGGGCGCCCGACACGCCGCCGGCGAGGGCATCGGCCAAGGCGCCCGCGAAGGCCGCTTCAGCCGGCCGCTGATTCCGCGGCGGAAAGACACCCGCAGACGGGGCAGCCGGGCTGGCGGCCCACGTGCATCTCGCTGAATGACATGCCGCGCGCGTCGATCATGAGCAGTCGTCCAGTCAGCGGTGTGCCCACACCGGCCAGCAGCTTGAGCGCTTCTGCGGCCTGAAGCGATCCGACCACACCGACCAGCGGGCCCAGCACGCCAAGCGTGGAGCACAGCGCTTCTTCATACGCATCAGTGGGCGGGAACAGACAGGCATAGCACGGCGATGCGGGTTGGCGCGGATCGAACACACTCACCTGGGCGTCCAGCCGGATCGCGGCGCCCGCGACCAGCGGACGGCGATGCTTCACACAGGCGCGATTGACGGCGTGGCGAGTGACGAAGTTGTCGCTGCAATCCAGCACCACGTCGGCACGGGCGACGAGGCGCGCCAGTGCCTCATCGTCCAGCCGTTCAGCGAGTGCTTCGATGGAGATCTCGGGGTTGATGGCCCGCATGGCTGCGCTTGCCGAATCGACTTTGGGCTGCCCGATACGCGCCGTGGCGTGGGCTATCTGGCGCTGCAGGTTGGTCAGGTCGACCACGTCTGGATCGGCCAGCGTGATGTGGCCCACGCCCGCGGCCGCGAGATACAGGCAGGCCGGCGAGCCCAACCCGCCGGCACCTACCACCAGCACACGGCCATCGAGAACGCGCCGCTGGCCTTCGATGCCGTATTCGTCGAGAAGGATGTGCCGCGAATAGCGCAGCAGCTGATCGTCGTTCACACCCGATGGCCGGGCAGGGCAGCGGCCCTGCTCAGTTTTCCTTCTTCTCGGACTTGTCTTCGATGATCTGCGTCTTGCTCACCAGCACCGGCCGGCCCTTGAGCTGGTTGATAGCCTGGGCCAGCTGGAAGTCGGTGTCGCTGCCGAACTCGGGCACTTTGCGCTCGGCCGGCGGCTTGCGCGCTTCTTCCTCCAGGCGCTTGCGCGCTTCGTCGCGGGCTTTCTCGCGCGCCGGATCCTTGACTTCGGGGCCGCCGCCAGCGTTGAGGTGGCGTTCGAGATCGGCCTCGCGCATGCGCAGCACAGCGAACGGGCTGCCTTCGGCGGTTTCATCCACCAGCACGTCGGGCACGATGCCCTTGGCCTGGATGGACTGGCCGCTGGGCGTGTAGTAACGCGCCGTGGTGATCTTCAGGCCGGTGTCGGGACCCATGGGGCGCACGGTCTGCACCGAGCCCTTGCCGAAGCTCTGGCTTCCCATGATGGTGGCCCGCTTGTGGTCCTGCAGCGCGCCTGCGACGATCTCACTGGCCGAGGCCGAGCCTTCGTTGATCAGCACCACCACCGGCACGTTCTTGATCGCGGCCGGCAGCGTACGCAGCGGGTCGGCGCCAGCGCGACGCATGTAGTACTCGGGCGCCGCCTTGTAGACCGATTTGCTCTCGGCCAATTGGCCGTTGGTGGAGACCACGGTCACGTTCTCAGGCAGAAACGCGGCCGAAACGGCCACGGCGGCGTCGAGCAGGCCACCCGGATCGTTGCGCAGATCAAGCACCAGGCCCCTGAGGTTCGGGTCTTCACGATAAAGGTCGTTCACCTTGCGAACGAAATCGTCGACCGTGCGCTCCTGGAACTGCGACAGACGGATCCAGCCATAGCCCGGCTCGATCAGCTTGGAGCGCACCGACTGGGTACGGATCTCCTCGCGCGTGATGGTCACCGGGAACGTCCGGTTCTCGTCCTTGCGCCAGATGGTGAGCAGTACCTTGGTGTTGGGCTCGCCACGCATGCGCTTGACCGCATCGTTGAGAGACAGGCCCTTGACGGCAGTGTCGTCGATCTTGGTGATCAGGTCGCCCGACTTGAGGCCGGCGCGGAACGCGGGAGAGCCCTCGATGGGCGAGACGACCTTCACCAGGCCGTCTTCCTGCGAAATCTCGATGCCCACGCCGACGAAGCGGCCCGCGGTGCCCTCACGAAACTCCTTGAAGGACTTCTTGTCGAAATACTGGGAGTGTGGATCGAGGCTGGCCACCATGCCCGAAATGGCCTCGGTGATGAGCTTCTTTTCGTCGACCGGCTCGACGTAGTCGGACTTCACGATGCTGTAGACGGCTGCGAGCTGCTGCAACTCTTCGAGCGGCAGGGGGGCCAGCGAACTGCTGCGGGCGACGGTCTGCAGCGATACCGTGGTGAGCGCGCCGGCCACGGCGCCGGCGGCTATCCAGCCGACGATTTTCAGTTTCTGGCTCATAACGTCGAAATCCTTTGCCCGTACGCTTCCAAAATATACACCTTGGTGTCCGCCTGACCCGAGGGGTTCCCGCAGAAGTCGTGCCAGAGGGGCGCGACTACAACCCGCGCCCGGCGGTTTGCCGGTGCTTTACGTAACAGACGCGCCCCAATGCAGTTACGACTTGCCTTGAGCCGCCACTGCCGCGGCGGCCTTGGCCGCAGCCTGTGCATCGCCCAGGTAGTAGTGCCGGACAGGCGCCAGGCTGGCATCGAGCTCATACACCAGCGGGATGCCGTTGGGAATGTTCAGGCCCACGATCTCGTCGTCGGAGATGCCGTCGAGGTACTTCACCAGCGCGCGGATCGAATTGCCGTGCGCGGCCACCACCACACGGCGGCCGCTGCGGATGGCGGTGGCCATGGATTCGTTCCAGAAGGGCAGGACGCGGGCCACGGTGTCCTTCAGGCACTCCGTCAGCGGGACCTGGCCTGGCGAAAGGTTGGCATAGCGCCGGTCGCCGCGCTCGCTGCGCGGATCACTGGCTTCGAGCGCCGGCGGCGGGGTGTCATAGCTGCGGCGCCAGACCAGAACCTGGGCGTCGCCGTACTGCTTGGCCATGTCGGCCTTGTTGAGACCCTGCAGCGCGCCGTAGTGGCGCTCGTTCAGCCGCCAGCTGTGCACCACGGGCAGCCAGGTGCGGTCCATCTCGTCCAGGCAGTGCCACAGGGTTCGGGTGGCGCGCTTGAGCACGCTGGTGTAGGCCACGTCGAAGTCGTAGCCCTCGGCCTTGAGCAGCCGGCCAGCGTTCTTGGCCTGCTCGACGCCGGTGGCGGTGAGGTCCACGTCGGTCCAGCCGGTGAAGCGGTTTTCGAGATTCCAGGTGGATTCGCCGTGGCGGATCAGCACGAGCTTGTACATGTCGGAGAAGTCCTTGCGATTCGGGCTCTGAGAACCGGGCATTTTAGAATCGCGGGTTGCGCTTGCAGAGGAACCCCGTGAAATTCATCGTTGACAACTGGTATCTCATCTTCGTGGCAGCCGTCTCCGGTGCCATGCTCGCCTGGCCGCTCATTCGCCGCGGCGGCTCGGGCCTTTCGCCCGCCGCTGCCGTGCAGCTGATCAACCGCGAGAAGGCGGCCGTGGTCGACGTCTGTGAGGTGGAGGAATTCGCGGCCGGCCACGTGGCCGGTGCCCGCAACATTCCGCTGGGCGAACTCGAGGCCAGGCTGCCCGCAGCCGTGAAGAACAAGATGCAGCCGCTGCTGCTGGTTTGCGCGAAGGGCCCGCGCGCCGACCGCGCGCTGGGTATCGCCAAGAAACTCGGCTACGAGAAGGCCCATGCGCTGGCCGGCGGGCTGGCCGCCTGGAAAGAGGCTAATCTTCCTGTCGAGAAGGCGTGAGGCCGGGCGCCCGTGTGGCGCCGCTCCGCTCATGTGTTCCACACTTCGCCAGGAAAGCCAGCCATGTCTCCGGTCAAGATGTACACCACTGCGGTCTGCCCTTACTGCACCCGCGCCAAGCAATTGCTGCGGGCACGCGGCGTTGAGCAGATCGAGGAAATCCGCATCGACACCGATCCGGCGCAGCGCCAGCAGATGATGGAGCGCACCGGCCGCCGCACGGTGCCGCAGATTTTCATTGGGGACACGCACGTTGGCGGCTGCGACGACCTGATCGCGCTGGACGGACGTGGCGGCCTGCAGCCGCTGCTGGCATCGGCCTGAGTGCCAGATCAGCGGACCGGTCGGACCGCGAGAGCGCGCCGTTGCACCTGAGATAATGGTCGGCTTGCGTACGCCATGAAGCCGCGTGCAAGCCGCGTACAGATGCGCCCTGAGGCGCTTTTCATTGACGATTGAAAGATTGACGACATGGCCGAGCCGACCGATCCCGTTTTCCAGATCCAGCGCGTCTACCTGAAAGACCTGTCGCTGGAACAGCCGAACTCCCCGGCCATCCTGCTCGAACAGGCGCAGCCTACCGTGGACATCCAGCTGGGCGTGGAAGCCACGCCTGTCACCGACGGCATCTACGAAGTGGCGGTGTCGGCCACGGTGCAGACCAAGATCGGCGATCGCACGGTATTCCTGGTGGAGGCCAAGCAGGCCGGGATCTTCGAGATCCGCAACCTTCCGCAGGAGCAGATGGGCCCGATCCTGGGTATCGCCTGCCCGCAGATCGTCTATCCGTACCTGCGCGGCAACGTCGCCGACGTGGTCCAGCGTGGGGGCTTCCCGCCCGTGCATCTGGCCGAAATCAACTTCCAGGCCATGTACGAACAGCAGCAGGCAGAGCAGCAAGCCGCTCCGGCGGTGACGCAGTAAGCCTTGCCTGACCCGATCGGCCGCATGAGGATCGCTGTCCTCGGCGCGGGTGCCTGGGGCACGGCGCTGGCCATCAACGCGGCCGGCCAGCATGAGGTGTCCTTGTGGGCGCGTGATGCCGCGCAGCGTGCCGCCATGCATTCGGGCCGGGAGAATGCCCGTTACCTGCCGGACCAGCCGTTTCCCGCCGCGTTGACGCTGGCGGACGGCTCGCCCCGCGATGCGGCGGCTGCCAGCGATCTCGTGATCATCGCCACCCCGATGGCGGCCTTGCGGCCCATGCTCGCCGCGCTGGCCGATTGCAGGCAACCGGTGGCCTGGCTGTGCAAGGGCGTCGAGGCGCCTGCCGAAGGACGGGCTGGCCTGCTGGCCCATGAAGTCCAGGCGCAGGTGGCGCCGCTTCTGATGGCCGGCGTGCTCAGCGGTCCCAGCTTCGCCCAGGAGGTCGCCCGCGCCCAGCCCACGGCGCTCGTGGCGGCCAGCGCGCACGCTGCCGTGCGCAAGGCCCTGGTGTCGGCTTTTCACGGCCCCTCCCTGCGGGTTTATGAGAACGACGACCTGGTTGGCGTGGAAGTGGGTGGTGCGGTCAAGAACGTGCTGGCCATTGCCACGGGGCTGTGCGACGGGCTGCAACTGGGGCTGAATGCGCGGGCGGCCCTCATCACGCGTGGCCTGGCGGAAATGACCCGCCTGGGGCTGGCGCTGGGTGCGCGCGCCGACACGTTCACGGGGCTGTCGGGCTTGGGCGATCTGGTACTCACGGCCACGGGCAGTCTCAGCCGGAACCGGCAGGTCGGGCTGCTGCTGGCCCAGGGTCTGACGCTGGCCCAGGCGGTCGAATCGCTGGGCCATGTGGCCGAAGGCGTCTATTGCGCGCGCACGGTGGCGCATCGCGCCCGCGAGGCCGGTGTGGAGATGCCGATCTGCGAATCCGTGGTCGCATTGCTCGACGGGCAATTGAAAGCTGATGAGGCCGTCGCTGCCCTCATGAGCCGCGACGCCCGGGAAGAAGCGGCCTGATCGCCACCCGGCTCGTCCGCAGCGGCAGCAGCAGAGCCTCAGGCTGGCGAGTAAGCCAGGCGCACGTAAATGGGCGCGAAGGCTTCAGCCTGCGTGATCTCGATCAGCGTTTCCTTGGCGAGTTCGAGCAAGGCAATGAAAGTGACCACCAACACAGGGGTGCCGCGGCTGACATCGAACAGGTGTTCGAACTCCACGAACTTGCGACCCTGCAGCGTGCGCAGCACGATGCTCATGTGCTCGCGCACGGAGAGCTCCTCGCGGCTGATCTTGTGGTGTTGCACCAGCTTGGCCCGGCGCAGGATGTCGGCCCAGGCGGAGCGGAGATCGGCCAACTCGACATCGGGAAAGCGTGGCTTGAGCGACTGCTCGATGTAGACCTGGGCCTTGAGGAAATCACGCCCGTACTGCGGCACCTCGTTGAGGCGGGCCGCCGCCATCTTCATCTGCTCGTATTCGAGCAGGCGGCGAACCAGTTCGGCACGCGGATCCTCGGCCTCTTCGCCCTCGGCCGTCTTCTTGGGCGGCAGCAGCATGCGCGATTTGATCTCGATGAGCATGGCCGCCATCAGCAGGTACTCGGCCGCCAACTCGAGATTGCGGCTGCGCACTTCGTCGACATAAGTGAGGTATTGCCG
>JAGOCV010000204.1 GCA_017998575.1 Burkholderiaceae bacterium | reverse complement strand
GCATGGATCAGCGTGACGATGATGCGCGCGCCCGAGGCGCCGATGGGATGGCCCAGCGCACACGCGCCGCCATTGACGTTGACGATGTCGTGGCCGATGCCCAGCTCCGTCATGGCGGCCATGGGCACGACGGCGAAGGCTTCGTTGACTTCCCACAGGTCGACGTCGGCCACGCTCCAGCCCACTTTCTTCAGCAGCTTCTGCACCGCGCCCACGGGCGCCGTGGTGAACCATTCGGGTTGCTGCGAATGCGTGGCGTGGCCGACGATGCGCGCGATGGGCGTGGCGCCCAGCTGCTTCGCGGTGGACTCGCGCGCCAGCACCAGCGCGGCCGCGCCGTCGTTGATCGACGAACTGCTGGCGGCGGTGATGGTGCCGTCCTTGCGGAACGCGGGCTTGAGGGTGGGGATCTTGTCGAGCTTGACCTTGCCCGGGCCTTCATCGGCCGACACGGTGACCTCGCCCGTGCGGTTCTTCACCACCACCGGCACGATCTCGGCCGCGAACGCGCCCGATTCGGTGGCGGCCTTGGCGCGCTTGACGCTCTCCACCGCGAACGCGTCCTGGGCTTCGCGCGTGAACTGGTATTTGTCGGCGCATTGCTCGCCGAAGGTGCCCATGGAGCGGCCGGCTTCATAGGCGTCTTCCAGCCCGTCGAGCATCATGTGGTCGAAGATGCGGTCGTGGCCCATGCGGTAGCCGCCGCGGCCCTTGAGCATCAGATACGGCGCGTTGGTCATGCTCTCCATGCCACCGGCCACCATCACGTCGCGGCTGCCCGCCACCAGCTGGTCGTGCGCCAGCATGGCCGCCTCCATGCCCGAGCCGCACATCTTGGAGAGCGTGACCGCACCGGTGGATGCGGGCAGGCCGCCCTTGAAGCCGGCCTGCCGCGCGGGCGCCTGGCCCTGGCCGGCCATCAGGCAGTTGCCGAACAGCACTTCATCCACCTTGTCGGCCGACACGCCCGAACGCTCGAGCGCCGCCTGGATGGCCGCTCCGCCCAGATCGTGCGCCGACAGCGCGGAAAAGTCGCCCTGGAAGGCGCCCATGGGCGTGCGCGCGGCACCGAGGATGACGACGGGATCGGACATGGATGAAGCTCCTTGATGAATGGTTGTGCGGAGAGCGCGCTGGCGCGCTCAGATGAGGTGGCGTCGCTCTTCGGAAACGCCGGCGATGGCAGCCTTGTACTGCTCCTCGATGCCAGCGGTGCCGGAGACCGACAGGTGCATGTCGTGCACCAGCCCGTCGCTCAGTCCGTAGCACCAGGCATGCAGCGTGACCTGCTGGCCGCGCTGCCAGGCGTCCTGCATCACGGTGGTCTGCGCGACGTTCATCACCTGCTCGATTACGTTGAGCTCGCACAGCACGTCGTGGCGCAGGTGCTCGGCCGTGGAGGCGATGAGCGCCGCATGGCGGTCGCGCACGTCCTTGATGTGGCGCAGCCAGTTGTCGGCCAGGCCCACGCGTTGGTCGAGCAGGGCCGCCTTCACGCCGCCGCAGCCATAGTGGCCCACCACCATCAGGTGCTCGATCTTGAGCTGATCCACCGCGAACTGGATCGTGGACAGGCAGTTGAGATCGGTGGGCACCACCACGTTGGCTACGTTGCGGTGCACGAACACCTCGCCGGGCTCCAGGCCGGTGATCTGGTTGGCCGGCACGCGGCTGTCGGAGCAGCCGATCCACATGTACTTGGGCTCCTGCTGGGCCATCAGGCTGCGGAAGAAACCGGGGCGGTCACGCTCCATCTGGGCGGCCCAGTGGCGGTTGCGTTCGAAGAGTTTGGAGATGTCTGCAGTCATGCGGCTATTGTCGCGTCGTCGTTGGCCTGAGATGGATCACATGGTTTCGGCGAACAGCTCGCGCCCGATCAGCATGCGCCGGATCTCGCTGGTGCCCGCGCCGATTTCGTAGAGCTTGGCGTCGCGCCACAGGCGGCCCAGCGGGTACTCGTTGATGTAGCCGTTGCCACCGAAAATCTGCACGCCCTCGCCCGCCATCCAGGTGGCCTTTTCGGCACACCAGAGGATCACGCTGGCGCAGTCCTTGCGCACCTGGCGCACATGCTCGGTGCCGAGCAGGTCGAGGTTCTTGGCCACGGTGTAGGCGAACGAGCGGCCGGCCTGCAGCACGGTGTACATGTCGGCCACCTTGCCCTGGATGAGCTGGAATTCACCGATGCTCTGACCGAACTGCTTGCGGTCGTGGATGTAGGGCACCACGTTGTCCATCACCGACTGCATGATGCCTAGCGGCCCGCCGGTGAGCACGGCGCGTTCGTAGTCGAGTCCGCTCATCAGCACGCGCGCGCCGCCGTTGAGGCCCCCGAGGATGTTCTCGGCCGGCACCTCGACGTTCTGGAACACCAGCTCGCCCGTGTGGCTGCCGCGCATGCCGAGCTTGTCGAGCTTCTGCGCGATGGAGAAGCCCTTCATGCCCTTCTCGATCAGGAAGGCCGTGACGCCGCGCGCGCCCAGCTCGGGTTCGGTCTTGGCATAGACCACCAGCGTGTCGGCGTCGGGGCCGTTGGTGATCCACATCTTGCTGCCGTTGAGCAGGTAGTAGCCGCCCTTGTCCTCGGCCTTGAGCTTCATGCTGATGACGTCGGAGCCCGCGCCGGGCTCGCTCATCGCGAGCGCACCCACGTGCTCGCCGCTGATCAGCCTGGGCAGGTACTTGCGGCGCTGCGCCTCGCTGCCGTTGCGCTTGATCTGGTTGACGCACAGGTTGCTGTGCGCGCCGTAGGACAGGCCCACCGATGCACTGGCGCGGCTGATCTCCTCCATGGCCACCATGTGCGCGAGGTACCCCATGTCGGCGCCGCCGTATTCCTCGGACACGGTGATGCCCAGCACGCCCAGATCGCCCATCTTGCGCCACAGGTCCATCGGGAACTGGTCGGTGCGGTCGATCTCCGCAGCGCGTGGCGCGATCTCGGCGGCGGCGAAGTCGCGCACGGCGTCACGCAGCGCGTCGATGTCGTCGCCGAGCTGGAAGTTCAGGCCGGGAAGGTTGGTGCTCATGCTATGTGTCTCCTGGGATGTCCGGTATTCGTGGTGTTCAGCCCTGCACGCCCTCGCGGCCGGTGACGACCATCAGGGTGCAGCTCATGGTGGCGACCAGCTTCTCGCGGCCGGCGTCGATGGCGGTGGCGCGGCCTTCGCACACCGTCACGGTGCGGCCGGGCTTGATCACGGTGCCCGTCATGCGGAAGCGCTCGCCGCGTGCGGGCGCGAGCAGGTTGATCTTGAACTCGATGGTGAGCACCGCCGCCTCGGCCGGCATCAGCGAGAAGCCCGCGTAGCCGCAGGCCGAGTCGAGCCCCGTGGCCACCATGCCCGCATGCAGGAAGCCGTGCTGCTGCGTGAGCGCCGGCGCCCAGTCGAACTCGATCACCACTTCGCCGGGCTGCACCGACGCGAGCTGTGCGCCCAGCGTGCGCATGGCCGCCTGGCGCTCGAAGCTTTCGTTGACGCGCGCGAGCCAGTCGGGCGCCTGGGGCTGGAAGGTCGGGTTGGACATCGGGGATCTCCGTGGCGGATGCGCTCAGCGTGCGCGCTCGGTCCTGGCCAGCAGCGCGCGGGCTTCCTTCTCGTGGGCCTTCACCTCGTCGAGGTTGGCCTGGATCTCGGCCATCTGCTCCTCGATCTGCGCGCGGTGCGCCGCCAGCACCTGCAAGAACTTGCGCAACTGCGGCGCGGTGTCGCGCGGGCTGTCGTAGGTGTCGATGATGTCGCGCGCTTCGGTGAGCGACAGGCCCAGGCGCTTGGCGCGCAGCGTGAGCTTGAGCCGCGTGCGGTCGCGCGCCGTGTAGATGCGGTTGCGCCCGCCCGGCCCTTCGCGGCGCGGCGAGAGCAGGCCCATGTCTTCGTAGAAGCGGATGGCCCGGGTGGTCAGATCGAACTCGCGCGCCAGATCGCTGATGGTGTAGGTGACGGGGGTGGCCATGCGGGCGCGTAGGGTGAATCGGGGGCGACAGCATCCAGTACGCTGGCTGCCTACAATGGCCGGATTACATCTTACGTTGACGTAAACGTCAATCTCGCGAAGCCCTCTGCATGAACGCACTCGAACAGGAACTCGACTACCCCTGGGGCGACACGCTGCCCGCGCCCGGCACCACGCTGGAGCTGGTGCCCGGCGTGCGCTGGATCCGTATGGCGCTGCCGTTCGCGCTCGACCACATCAACCTGTGGCTGCTGCGCGACCACCTGGATGGCCGCGATGGCTGGACGGTGGTGGACTGCTGCATCGCGCGCGAGGAGGCACGCGCCCAGTGGCAACAGATCTTCGACGGTGAACTGCAGGGCCTGCCCGTGCTGCGCGTGATCGTCACGCACATGCATCCGGACCACCTCGGCCTGGCCAGCTGGCTGTGCGAGCGCTGGAGCACACCCGAACACGAGTGCCGGCTGTGGATCAGCGCCACCGACTACTACTCCGCCGCCGTGGCCATCCTCAGCACCACCGGCAATGGCGGCCACCGCGCCGCCGACTTCTTCGCCTCGCACGGGCTGACCGAGCCGCAGGCCGTCGCCAAGGTGCGCGAGCGCACGGGCTACTACGCGAGCATGGTGCCCTCGCTGCCGCCGGCCTACCGGCGCATGCAGGACGGCGACGTGATCGACATCGGCGGGCGGTCGTGGACCTGCATCTCGGGCTACGGCCATGCGCCCGAGCACATCGCGCTGCATTGCGCGCAGGACGGCCTGCTGATCGGCGGCGACATGATGCTTCCGCGCATCTCGACCAACGTGAGCGTCTACGACACCGAGCCCGAGGCCGATGCGCTCAAGCAGTTCCTCGCGTCTGTCGACCGCTTCGCGCCGCTGGCTGCCGACACGCTGACGCTGCCCTCGCACGGCAAGCCGTTCCGCGGCCTGCACGCGCGCATCCGCCAGCTGCACGCGCACCACCGCGATCGTCTGGCGGAAGTGCTGCAGGCCTGCGCCACGCGGCCGCACAGCGCGGCCGACATCCTGCCCTTGCTGTTCCATCGCAAACTCGACCTGCACCAGACCACGTTCGCGATGGGCGAGGCCATCGCGCATCTGCATGCGCTGTGGTTCGCGGGCCAGTTGCGCCGCGCGCGCGGGCCCGACGGGGTCTACCGGTTCGCGGCCTGAATCTGCACCTGCCGCACCAGCGTGTCGTCGGGCACGGACTGCGCGGCGTCGGGCCTGGGCAGGGAGATGTAGAAGGTGGCCCCGGCCATCGGCGTCGACTCGCCCCACACATTGCCCCCGTGGCGCGACGCCACGCGCTGCACGATGGCCAGGCCCAGGCCGGCACCGGGAAAGTCGGCCGACGAATGCAGCCGCTGGAAGGCGGTGAACAGCTTGCCGGCGTACGCGGGGTCGTAGCCCGCGCCGTTGTCTGACACGTAGAGCACCGATTCCCGCGGTCGCCGTCCCAGCGCCAGACCGACCTTGATCCAGCCCTGCTCTTTCTTGGACGTGAACTTCCAGGCGTTGTCGATCAGCGCCATCAGAGCCGTGGTGAGCAGTTCGGGGTCGGCGTGCACGCGGATCGACGGCTCGATCTCCAGCGCCACGTCGCGCCCTTTGTCGCGCTGGCGCAGGCCTTCGACGATGGACACCGCCAGCGGCGTGACATCGACCGCGGCCGGATTCATGGTCAGGCGCGACACGCGCGAGAGCAGACGCAGGTCTTCGATCAGCCGGGCCATCTTGCCCGTGGCCGCCTCGATGCGGCCGAGGTAGTGCAGGCCCTGCTCGCCCAGCCTCTCGCCGAACTGGCTGGCCAGCACCTTGGTGAACCCGTCCACCGCGTGCAGGGGCGACTGCATGTCGTGCGACATGGCGTATTGCAGCGAGCCCAGCTCGCGCAGCGAATCCTGCAGCGCCTGCGTGCGCTCGCGCACACGCTGCTCCAGCTCGGTGTTCTCCTGCCGCAGCTGGGCATCGGCCAGGTAGCGCGTGGTCACGTCGGCCACGGTCACCAGCACGGCGCGCTTGCCCGACCACTCGATGGACAGGCCGGACACTTCGACCATCTGCACCTGGCCATCGCGCTTGCGGTGCTTGCACAGGCGCATGGCCCCCGCGCCCTGCGGGTGCGCTTCGAGCGCCGGCAGCGACTGGCGCAGGTCGCGCTCGTCGCTGCTGGGGTAGAGCTTGTTGGCCGTCATGGCCAGGAACTCGGACTGCGAGTAGCCGTAGAACCGCACCGCCGCGCGATTGGCCGCCAGCACGTCGAGCGTGGCGATGTCGACCACCCACATGATGTTGGGGTTGGATTCGAACAATCCCTGGCCGCGGCGCTCGCTGTCGCGCAGCAGGCCCATGAGGCGATGGCGCTCGCTGACGTTGCGCAGGTGCACCACCGTCAGGTCGCCGCTCTGGCTGATGGCGTATTCGATCCAGCGGCCGGCGAACTCGTCGCGATCGAGGAAGGTGTAGGCCCGCCCCGATTGCAGCGCGCGCCGCGCATGGGCATGGTGCTCTTCGGCCACATCCTCGGGCAGCGTGTCCCAGAAGGCCGCGCCCTCCAGCGGCACCAGCAGGCCGCGCATGAGCTCGTGCGCGCGGCGGTTGGCACGCATCACCGTGCCGGCGGCATCCAGCACGAGGATGCCTTCGGAGGACAGGTCGCCCAGGTCCGGGGCCGGCGCGGCCACCTCAGGCTCCGCGCGCCGCGCGCAGCGCGTTGAGAAGCGCCGTCACATAGCCGTGCAGCCAGTCGAAGTTCACCGGCTTCTGGCGGAACAGCGTGCCGGGCGGCAGGCCGCCGCGTGCCGTCACCGCGTCTTCCTGCATGCCGGTGATGACCAGCACCTGCATGTTCGACAGCAGCGGGTTGCGGCGCAGCACCTTGAGCATCTCCACGCCATCGACGCCGGGCATGTCCAGGTCGGTGATGAGCAGGTCGGGGCGCAGCGTGGCGATGTCCACCAGCGCCTCCAGGGCAGAACCCATCAGCGACAGGTCGACATCCAGGCCCCATTCCTCGAAACAGGCCTTGAGCAGTTCGCGCGAATTCTCGTCATCCTCCACCACCAGCACCGAGAGGGTGCGCGTGGGCTCGCTGTCGGCGAACTGCGACGTGGGCTGGTTGTCGCGGATGTACTGGTTGATCGAGCGCATCGAGATGCGCCGGTGGCCGCCACGGGTCTTCCAGGCTTCGATCTCGCCCTTCTCGACCAGCGCCTGCAC
>JAGOCV010000203.1 GCA_017998575.1 Burkholderiaceae bacterium | reverse complement strand
GCGAACGGTCGAACAGCGCATTGCCGTAGGCCGCCGTGTAATAGTCGGAGAACGCCGCCGTGCCGCCGGCCTTCTGGTAGTTGGCCGTGTACTGCCGCATCGCATCGATCGGAAAGATGCCCTCGCGCGCCTTGGCCAGGGACACCGGATTGATGTCGGTGGCGTAGATGAAGGCGCGCTCGGCCAGCCCCTCCTCGCGCAGCAGGATGGCCAGCGAGTAGACCTCTTCGCCCGTGCTGCAGCCTGCCACCCAGATGCGTACCGAGGGATAGGTGCGCAGCACCGGAACCACGTGCTGGCGCAGCGCGAGGAAGTACGCCGGGTCGCGGAACATCTCGCTCACCGGGATCGTCATGTACTGCAGCAGCTGCGCGAATGCCTCGCGGTCGTGCAGGATGCGCTCCTGCAGGGCCGAAATGGTGGCGCAGCCCATCTGGCTGGTCGCGTGCAGCACGCGGCGGCGCAGCGAAGCGCCCGCGTAGTCGCGGAAGTCATAGCTGTAGCGCTGGTAGATGGCCTCCACCAGCAGGCCGATCTCGATCGAGACCGTGTCCGGGGGCGCGGTGCGGTTCACCATGTCCAGGGGTGCATCCCGTCAGAAACGCTCGAGCCGCGGCATCCACACGCGCAGCAGCGAGAACAGGCGGTCGAGGTCGATGGGCTTGGCCAGGTAGTCGCTGGCGCCGGCCTTCAGGCATTCCTCCTGATCGTCCTTGGTGGCCTTGGCGGTGACGGCGATGATGGGCAACTCGGCAAATCGTTTCTGGTCGCGGATGCGCCGCATGGCTTCGAGTCCGTCCATCTCCGGCATCATGACGTCCATCAGCACCAGATCGATGTCGGAGAACTGCCCGAGTTTCTCCAGCGCCTCGACGCCGTTGCGCGCCACCTCGACCGCCAGGCCCTTCTGCTCCAGCGCGCTGGTCAGGGCGAAGACATTGCGCACGTCGTCATCGGCCAGCAGCACGCGGCGCTGCTCGAACACCTTCTCCCGGCTGCGCGCGGTGCGCAGCATGTTGCGGCGCTCGGCCGACAGGTTGGACTCGACCTTGTGCAGGAACAGCGTGACCTCGTCGAGCAGCCGCTCGGGCGAGCGTGCTCCCTTGATGATGATCGAGCGCGAATAGCGCAGCAGGCGCTGCTCCTCGGCCCGTGTGAGGCTGCGGCCGGTATAGACGATGACGGGGGGATACGAGCGGATGTCGGCGTTGGACATGCGTTCGAGCAGCTCGGCACCGTCCATGTCGGGCAGTTTGAGGTCGATGACCATGCAGTCGAACACCTCGTCCTGCAGCAGTTGCAGCGCCTCGCCGCCCGTGGCCACCGCGGTGATCTGCACGTCGTCATCGCCGATGAGCTGCACCACGCTGTCGCGCTGGCGCTCGTCGTCTTCCACCAGCAGCACGCGCTTGAGGCGCTGCGTGAGCCGGCTTTCGAGCTCCTGGAACACCGACAGCAACTGTTCGCGCGTGGCCGGCTTGAGCGCATACCCCACGGCCCCCAGGTGCAGCGCCGCTTCGCGCGCATCGCTGGCCGAGATCACGTGCACGGGGATGTGGCGCGTGCGCGCATCGTCCTTGAGGCGCTGCAACACGTTGAGCCCCGGGCGATCGGGCAGGCGCATGTCCAGCAGGATTGCGTCGGGTGCGTGGCGCGCCGCCAGTTCCAGACCGTCCTCGGCGCCGTGGGCCACCAGGCAGCGGTAGTTGCGCTCGTGCGCCAGGTCGTAGAGCACGTGGGCGAACTGCGGTTCGTCCTCGATCACCAGCACGGTGCGGCGCGAATCCGCTGGCGCGTGCTCGCGGTCGTCGGGAAAGCGCGGTATCACGACGGCTCCACCATCACTCTGGTCGTCATGGCCTGCCGCCGCCTCGCCGTCATGGGCTGTCCGGGCCGGGGCCTGCACCGGTGGGCGGGGCACGGTGGCCGGGCCCAGGCGCTCGACGGCCGGAGGGGCCACCTGCGGCGCCCCCGCCAGTGGCAGGCGCAGTGTGAACGTGCTGCCGTGGCCGGCGCGGCTGGATACGTCGATGCGCCCACCCAGAAGCTGCGCCAGGTCGCGCGAGATCGACAGGCCCAGGCCGGTGCCGCCGAAGCGCCGGCTGGTGGTGCCGTCGGCCTGGCGGAAGGCTTCGAAGATCACGTCCTGCTGCTCCGCCGCGATGCCGATGCCGGTGTCGCTGACAGCGAAGGCCAGACCGCCCTGCCCGTCCGGACCCACGGCGATGGCCACGCGGCCACCCTCGGTGAACTTGAAAGCGTTGGAGAGCAGGTTCTTGAGGATCTGCTCGACGCGCTGGCGGTCCGTGTCGAGGGTGCGCGGCGCATCGGGCGCCACCTGGACATCGAAGGCCAGCCGCTTCTCCTGCGCGATGGGCGAGAAGGTCTGGCGCAGGCCCTGCACCATGCGCTCGACGCTCACCGGCTCGATCACGATGTCCATGCGGCCGGCCTCGACCTTGGAGATGTCGAGGATGTCGTTGATGAGGTTGAGCAGGTCGTTGCCGGCCGAGTGGATGGATTCGGCGAATTTCACCTGCTCGGCCGTCAGGTTGCCCGGCGCGTTGTCGGCCAGCAGCCGCGCGAGGATCAGCGAGCTGTTGAGCGGCGTGCGAAGCTCGTGCGACATGTTGGCCAGGAACTCGGACTTGTAGCGGCTGGCGCGCTGCAGCTCTTCGGCGCGGTCGCGCAGGTCGGCCTGGGCGCGGTTGAGCGCGAGGTTGCGCTGCTCCAGTGCCTCGGCCTGTTCGGCCAGTTGTTCGTTGGTCTGCTCCAGCTCGGCCTGCTGGCCTTCGAGCTGGGCCTGCGACTCCTTGAGCACGCGCGACTGCTCTTCGAGTTCCTCGTTGGCGGTGCGCAGCTCTTCCTGCTGCACCTGCAGTTCCTCGTTGAGCTGCTGCGTATGGCTGAGGGCTTCCTGCAGCCGCTGGCGGAACAGAGAGGTGTTGATGGCCGTGGCGAGGCCCCCGGAGATGAGCTGGAGGAACTCCTGGTCGCGGTCATTCAGGCGCCGCAGGAACCCGGCCTCGAGCACGCCGTTGACCTGACCGTCGGTGGACAGCGGAACGATCAGCGCGGACTGGCTCGGCCCGCTCACGACGCCGCTGGACAGGCGCAGGTACCCCTCGGGCAGCGAGTCCAGCACCAGAGTGCGGTTGGACGCCGCCGCCTCGGCGGCGAGGCCGCTGGCAGGTGCCTGCGGATCGGCTTCGTCGGGCAAGCCCCAGGCCGCCACGCGCGTCAGGCGGCCGTCGGGCAGCCGGTGATGCAAGGTACCGACCTGGAATCCGAGGTAACCCGCCAGTTGTTCGAGCGCTGCACGGCCCAGCGCGTCCAGTCTCGATTGGCCGATGAGTCTTTCCGCCAGTTGCGACTGGCCCGAACGCAGCCAGGCCTGGCGCTCCTGCTCCTGCGCGTACACCTGCTGCCGATCGAGGATTTCGTCGTAACTGCGCGCCAGGCCCAGCAGCTCGCGCCGCCCCACCCAGGCCAGCAGCAGCGAGGTCAGCACGGTGAAGCTGACGAATCCGATCAGCACCCAGATCGCCGTGCGCTGCGCGTCGTCGTTGCGCATGCGGCGCAGGCGCTGCTCCTCGCCCGAGAAGGCGCTGAACTCGCGGCGCACTTCATCGGCGATGCGGCGGCCCTGGCCGCTCTGGATCGTCTGGGCGTATTCGACCGACCCCGCGCGCCGCTGCGACATGACGGTGTCGGCGAAGCGGTTCCATTCGGCCTGCAACTGCTGGACGCGCCGCAGGCGCTGCACCTGGGCCGGGTTGTCGCTGACACGCTGCTCCAGGGCATCGAGGCCGCGCTCCATGCTGGTACGCATGTCGGCGTAGATGGCGGCCAGCGATTCGTTGCCCCCGATCAGGTACCCCCGCATGGCCGATTCCTGCTCCACCGCCATCAGCGACAGCTCGCCGGATTCCTTGATGACCCCGTCGGTGTGCTCCACGAGGCTGATGACGGACAGCAGGTGCAGGATCACGGCCACGAACACGGCCGCGCCGGCCAGGCCGATCCCCACCGGCAGCATGATGTTGCGCGTGAGGATGCGGCGAAAGCTCGCGACGTCGGCCGAGGGGCTATTGGGCATGGGGAAACTCCGGGGGAAAGGCGTGAATGGGAAGCCGTCCTACATGACGACGCCCCGGCCGCGCACATGATCGCGACCACGTTTTAGTTACAGTTGGCGTCAAGGCAACCAAGCGTTGCCATCTTCCGCCACAACGAGGTTGCCTGTTTTGTCCCTGCGTGCCTACATCGTCGAAGACAGCCCGGTCATCCGGGAGAGTCTCATCGAGACGTTGCAGGAAGTGGCCGGCGTCGAGATCGCCGGCTTCGCGGAGGGCGAAGACGAGGGTAGCCGCTGGCTCTCGCATCATGCAGGGCAATGGGATCTGGCCATCGTCGACCTGTTCCTCAAGAGCGGCAACGGCCTGGGCGTGGTGGAGGCGTGCAGCGTGCGCCGGCCGGGCCAGAAGGTGGTCGTGCTCACCAACTACGCCACCAACGACATCCGCGAGCGATGCGTGCGCCTGGGCGCCGATGCGGTGTTCGACAAATCGCACGAACTCGATGCCCTGTTCGAGTTCTGCCTGACCATCGGTCCCGAAGGCAGCGGCCAACCGGGCGGCAGCGACAGCACCTTCAGTCAGCTCAGCTGATTCGAACAACAAGCGTAAGCAACGCGGCTGCGCTGCGTCCGCCGCCGTGGCGTCGGCAACGCCTGCAGCGAAATCCCACACACCCACGGATCCGGTCCGTTCATCCGCGTTTGCGTGTGTTGGGTTCATTCGCTTGTGCCGGGCTCCTGCCGCTCCATAGATAGCGGGAAAATGTAACAACCCCGATGCACAACGCGTGTGAGAGAAGCGTCCCACACGCCGTAGGAATCGACCTACGCCACGCTGTGTAGCGCAAGCCGAGCCGAGCGCTCAATGCGGATGCAGGCTGGCCGGCGCCGTGGCCGGACCGCCATGCCTGCCGCCCTGGCCGGCGCCGGTGTGCGTGAGAACATGCCGCACCATCGCCTGCGCCAGTTCGTGTTCGCCGAGAAAAACCGTGCCCGCGTTCTCCTGCCGCAGCAGCGTTGCCTCTTCCTCGTTGTGGGTGCGCACGACCGTCTCGATCTCGGGGTTGAGCGTGCGCGCGGTGGCGATCATCTGGCGCACGTTGAGCGTATCGGGCGTGGCGATGACGAGCATGCGCGCACGCGCGATGTGCGCCTGGATCAGCACGGCCGGATCGGCCGCATCGCCGCTGACGGCAGGCACGCCTTCCTCGCGCAGCCGCTCGACCAGTTCGCGGTTCTGCTCGGCGATCACGAAGGGAATGTTGGCCGAGCGCAGGGCCTCGGCGATGCGCCGGCCCACACGGCCGTAGCCCACCAGGACGACCTGGCGCGACAGGAACCGCTGATCAGTGCTCATGGGCAACTCGGCCAGTGGGTCGTCGCGCAGTTCGAGCTTGCGGGCCCACGACGAGCGCGTGTTCAGCCATTGCCGGAACGGCTCGACACAGCGGAACACGAGCGGATTGAGTGCGATGGAGATCAGCGCGCCGGCCAGCACCAGGCTCTGGCCTTCGCGCGGCAGCAGGTTCAGCGAAATGCCCAGCCCCACCAGGATGAACGAAAACTCGCCGATCTGCGCCAGGCTGGCCGACACCGTCAGCGCCGTGCCCAGCGGATAGCGGAACGCGATCACCAGGGCCGCCGCGGCGATCGACTTGCCCACCACGATGATGGCCACCACCGCCAGCACCTGGAACGGCCGCTCCAGCAACACCCACGGGTCGAACAGCATCCCGACCGAGACGAAGAACAGCACGGCGAACGCGTCGCGCAGCGGCAGCGATTCCTCTGCCGCGCGGTGGCTGAACTCGGATTCGCGCATCACCATGCCGGCGAAGAAAGCCCCCAGCGCGAACGACACGCCGAACAACTCCGACGAGGCGAACGCGATGCTCACCGCGGCCGCCACCACGCACAGGGTGAACAGCTCGCGCGATGCGGTGCGCGCCACCTGCCACAGCACCCAGGGGAACAGGCGTCGGCCCACCACCAGCATCAGCACAACGAAGCCGCCCACCTGCAACAGGGTCATGCCCAGCATTTCCCACAGCGCCAGCGGATCGCCCGCGTCGCCACTGCCGGCCAGCCACGACGCCAGCGGCGGCAGCAGCACGAGCACCAGCACCATGGCCAGGTCTTCCACCACCAGCCAGCCGACGGCGATGCGGCCCGTGAATGAATCGAGAATGCCCAGCGTCTCGAGCGCGCGCAGCAGCACCACCGTGCTGGCGACCGACAGCGCGAGGCCGAACACGAGCGCGCCGCCCGGATCCCAGCCCCAGAGCGTCGCCACGCCCATGCCCAGCAGGGTGGCCACCGCCATCTGCACCACGGCGCCCGGCAGCGCGATCTTGCGCACCGACATCAGGTCGTCCAGGGAAAAGTGCAGTCCCACGCCGAACATCAGCAGCATCACGCCGATCTCGGCGAGCTGGCTGGCGATCTCGGCATCGGCCACGAAGCCAGGGGTGTAAGGCCCGATCACCACGCCGGCCAGCAGGTAGCCCACCAGCGCGGGCAGCTTCAGCCGCGCCGCGGCGAAGCCGAAAATCAGCGCCAGCCCCAGCCCGGCCGCGATCGTGTTGATGAGACTGAGGCCGTGGGGCATGCGCGGGTCTTCTTCCTTTTGTTGTGTTGCCTGACGCGTGGAAACTGCCGTCGAATCTACTACACGCCCCCTGACCAGCCGGTCATGCGCCCAACAAAAACCCCGCCGTGGCGGGGTCGCGTTGCATGCTGCAGCCGCACTGGCGGCTGCCCCGTGCTTCGTCAGCCCATGTGCAGGCCGCCGTTGACGGAGAAGTCGGCGCCGGTGGCGTAACCACCCTCTTCCGACGCGAGCCACGCGATGATCGATGCGATTTCGCTCGGCGCACCGAGGCGCTTGACCGGAATCGTTCCCACGATCTTGTCGAGCACATCGGGGCGGATCGCCTTGACCATGTCGGTGCCGATGTAGCCCGGGCTCACGGTGTTGACGGTGACGCCCTTGGTCGCGAGTTCCTGCGCCAGGGCCATCGAAAAGCCATGCATGCCGGCCTTGGCGGCCGAGTAGTTGGTCTGCCCGGCCTGGCCCTTTTCGCCGTTGACCGAGCTGATGTTGATGATGCGGCCCCAGCCCTTGTCCACCATGTCGCCCAC
>JAGOCV010000202.1 GCA_017998575.1 Burkholderiaceae bacterium | reverse complement strand
CGGCAGGCGGCCTCGATCTCGGGGCTCTTGCAGCCCAGGCGGTACATGTTGGCCGTGGGGCCGCCCAGGTCGGAGATGACGCCGGTGAAGCCGGGCACCTTGTCGCGGATGTCCTCCACCTCGCGGATGATGGATTCCTCGGAGCGGCTCTGGATGATGCGGCCCTCGTGCTCGGTGATCGAGCAGAAGGTGCAGCCGCCGAAGCAGCCGCGCATGATGTTCACGCTGAAGCGGATCATCTCCCAGGCCGGGATCTTGGTCTCGCCGTCGTGGCTGCCGTTCCCGTCGGCGTAGCGCGGATGCGGACTGCGCGCATACGGCAGGTCGAACACGTGGTCCATCTCGGCCGTGGTGAGCGGAATCGGCGGCGGCGTGATCCAGACGTCGCGCGCCGTGGTGCCCTCGCCGTGCGCCTGCACCAGCGCGCGGGCGTTGCCGGGGTTGGTTTCCAGGTGCAGCACGCGGTTGGCGTGGGCGTACAGGATCGGGTCGCTCTTCACCTGCTCGTAGCTGGGCAGGCGGATCACCGTGCGGTCGCGCGGCGGGGCCTTGAGCTTGACGGCCGGGTTGGCGACGAAGCGGATCGGCTGCACACCGCCCATCACCGCGCCATTCACCGGGCCCGTACCGGCCGCGGCGGGCGAACCGGCCTTCTCGGCGGCAGCGGCCGTGGCATTGGCCTCGTCCTCGCGCGCACAGGTCTCGCCCTGCGCCTTGGCCTGCTCCGACACCATGAGGTAGGGGTTGAGGTGGGCGTCCACGCGGCCGGGCGTATCGACCTCGGTCGAGTCGATCTCGAACCACTCGTCCTGCGGCATGGCGCGGCGCACGAAGGCCGTGCCGCGCACGTCGGTGATCTGCTGCACCGGCTCCTTGGCGGCCAGGCGGTGGGCGATCTCGACGATGGCGCGTTCGGCGTTGCCGTACAGCAGCAGGTCGCACTTGGCGTCGACCACCACGCTGCGGCGGACCTTGTCGCTCCAGTAGTCGTAGTGGGCGATGCGGCGCAGGCTGCCTTCGATCCCGCCCAGCACGATGGGCACGTCGTTGTAGGCCTCGCGGCAGCGCTGGCTGTAGACGATGGCGGCGCGGTCGGGGCGCGCACCGGCCTTGTCGCCAGGGGTGTAGGCATCGTCGCTGCGGATCTTCCGGTCGGCGGTGTACCGGTTGATCATCGAATCCATGTTGCCCGCCGTCACGCCCCAGAAGAGATTGGGCCGCCCGAGCGCCCTGAATGGCTCGGCGCTCTGCCAGTCGGGCTGGGCAATGATGCCGACGCGGAAGCCCTGGTTCTCCAGCACGCGGCCGATCACCGACATGCCGAAGCTCGGGTGGTCGACGTAGGCATCGCCGGTGACGATGATGACGTCGCAGCTGTCCCAGCCGAGCGCCGCCATCTCCTCGCGCGAGGTCGGCAGGAACTTCGCCGTGCCGAAGCGATGCGCCCAGTACTTGCGGTAGCTGGTGATCGGCTTGGCGGCGCGCGCGAAGAAGGAAACGTCGACGGGGGCGTTCATCGTGGAGGGGCGGATGGGCCCAGGCGGGCCATGCCTGGCGCCCGGAGGCGGGGGAAGCCGGATTTTACGCGGCGGCCCTCTCCCGCGCCCGGGGTGGGGGCTTGGGAAGCCTGGCCGGGCCGGGCACGGGCCTCAGAAACGCGTGTTGCCCTGCAGACGCCAGTCCGGCACGTCTTTGGGTTGGGGCCGGGTGGTGGGCTTCTGCGCGTCCGCCGCGCGCTTGGCCGCGCGGTCGCGCTCGATCTTGCGGGCCGTGAGCTGCGCGGTGTAGCGCAGGTTCTGCAGGTCGCGCTCGCTGGTCGTGGGGTTCACGCCGTGGCTGAAGCAGCACAGCGTGCCATAGATCTGGCCGTCTTCCATCACGATGGGCGTGCTCAGGTGGGTGCCAATTGGTATGGCGCGCGCCAGCGACCGGGTCGCCGGATGCGTCGCTGCATCCCGGACCAGCTCGGGCACCCGACCATCCACCACGCGCTGGCACCAGGATTCTTCCAGCGGATCGCCACCGCCCACGGGCAGCGTGGTCTGGCCGGGCGGCACATGGCGGAAGACACGCTGCCCGTCGACGAATTCGGAGACGAAGACCACATCCATCTTCATGCGCTCGCGCAGCAGCTGGAGTACCTCGGGCACGGCCTGCTCGATGGCGCTGTCCGATCCGTCGGAGGTGGCGACGAGCAATTCGGACACTTTGACTTGCAGGTCTTCGGGTTCGTAGTCGCGATCATGGAGCATGGGAACAGCAGGTCCTTTCAATGGCATGCACACCGGCGCACACCGGCGCACTCCGGCTTGCGCGCGCCCACGCACCATAGCGGCGCTTGTAGGCGCAGTCCTTCACAAAGCGTAACAGCGGCTCCGCGCCGATCGGGCGACGGCACCCTCTTCTGCCCGCACGACGTCGAGGCCACCACGAAGCGCCCCCTCAGCGGCCTTCGACCAGGGCGATGCGCCGACGCACACGCTCGGCCGCCTGCGCATCGCCAGCCTGATCGGCCAGCCGGGCCTGCACACCCAGCCAGGCCAGCAGCGCGCGCCGCCAGCCCTGAGCCGATGCCGTATCGACGGCCAGCTCCACCGTGGCGGGCGACGCCTCGCCACGCGCGAACATCACGCCGGCCGCCACCAGCCTCGCCAGCGGATCCTCGACGGCCGCGACCGCTGCCTGGCCACCGGCGGCCACGGCGCGATGCTGCGCGGGCAGCAACGCGATGCCTGCACCATCGACCCGGCCGGCCAGATAGTCTGCGTAGGCCCGCTCGGCAGCCGGGGCATCGGCGCGCAGGGACTCGAAGCCCGTGCAGGCCGCCAGATCGAGCGCGGCCACGCGCGCTGCACAGCGGGTGAGCTCGATGCGCGCCACCAGTTCCACCCGCCCGGTGCGCGCAGCCTCGGCGCGGGCACGGGCGAACTCGGCATCGGCCACGCGGCTGTTGCCTTCGAGCCAGGCGGCCGTGGCGCGGTCGAGCGCGCTCTTCGCATTCATCTGCCACTCGGGCGTCGGCGCGGACGACGAGCATCCCGCCAACGCCAGCGCGAAGGCGAGCACAACGGCCGGCAGGGCGGGCATGCGAGGGGTCGTCATGGCAACTTCACCTCCGTGTCTCGCTTGAACGGCCATTTGCGGTTGATCTCGTTGATGAGGCCATCGACCTTGCGCAGGCTGCTCTCGACCTCGCCGCGCAGCTGGCCCAGGTCGGCCGTGGCCTCGCGCGCGTTCGCGCCCACGGCCTGGGCCTCGGCCAGCACGGCGTCGACCTTGCGAAGGCTCGCGCGCGTGTCGGCCAGCACGCCTTCGAGCTGCGCCACGGCGGCGCGCACGTCCTTCATCACGCCATCCGGTCCGAACACCTGCTGGTCCGCACGGCCCATGAGCGTGTCGGTGCGCGCGGCCAGCTGGTCCATGCGCAGCAGCAGCGCGTTGGTGTTGTCGAGCACCGTGAGAAGCTTGCGCGACTGCTCGTCACCGCCCATCAGCACCCCCAGGCCGCCGGAAGGCCCGGCCAGCCGCTCGGTGACAGCCTGCACATTGCCCAGGCTGGCCGCCAGCGCCGAGTCGCCCGAGGTCATGGTGGCGAGGTTCTGCGCCAGATCGCGCAGCGTGCCCATCAGGCGCGGAATCTCTGCCGTCAGGTCGCCGCGCAGCACGGGGCGCACGGCGCCCTCTTCCAGCTCGGTGTCATTGAGCATGCCGGTGAAAGCGCGGATGCGCGCCGCGCCCACCAGGCCTTTTTCGAGCGTGAACACGCTCGACTGCCGCAGCCAGCGCCAGTCCTTGGTGGCGACATCGATGACGATGTGCGCATTGCCCTCGTCGGCCAGTTCGATCCGGCGCACGCGGCCGATCGGGAAGCCCGAGAAGGTGAGATCCATGCCCACCACGACGCCTTCCGAATCCTCGGACACCAGCGTGAGCTGCTTCGTGCGTTCGAAGGCACCGCGCGCGTACATGAGGTAGAGCACCGAGCCGGCCATCAGCACGAGCAGCAGCACAAGCAGCAGGCCGGCCTTGAACTCGAGGTTGCGCACCGGCTGGGGCGCGGCGTCTGTTTCGCGGGGTTCGGTCACGTGTCTAGTAGTAGTTGCCAACGAGGGAAGCCACCTCGATCAGCAGGATGATGGCGAACACGCGCACCAGACCATGCAGCTCGACGCTGCTGCGGCTGGCACGCGACGAGGCATCGTACAGCGCCGACGTGAGCGGAATCAGCGACACCGCGAGACTGAAAAAAAGCGTCTTGAGCGCGAAGATCAGGCTCACGCCGCCGTCGAACACCTGACCCACGCGCCGCGTGTACTCGGGCAGACCGGACAGCACGAAGCCATACACCGTGAAATACGCCAGCACCAGCGACACCACGCAGCTCACCGCCACCAGCAACAGGCAGCCGAACACGCCAGCCACGGCACGCGGCATGAAGTCGCCCGCCACCGTGACGAGGGCGGGCAGCTGGTCATCCACCGACGGTGAATCGGCCGAACGTACCTGCTGCGACACCCGGCGGGCCTCGCGCCGGTGACGTGCGAACACCTCGTCGGCCGCCGGGATGCCGTAGCGCAGCGCCACGAAGACGGGCGCGGCCAGCGGCAACAGCTCCAGCACCAGCACGCGCACCACCGCCTCCAGCGCGAACTGGGAGAGACCATAGCTCTGTGCCGTCGCTACGACGATGCGGATGATGACGAGGCTGACGAGCGCGGCCAGCATCGTGAACCACGGCAGCAGCGGCGCGATGCCCGTCCAGGCGTGCAGCGCCATGGCATGCCGGCCCTCGCGCCGCCAGCTCGAAGGGCTGGCGACCAGCACCATCACCATCGCGGCCAGGTAGACGATGCGCCACCAGCTGGCGAGCCACCGCACGGCGCCGCGCAGGGCACCCTCGGCCGCGCGATCGATGGGCTGCACCGGAATCATCGCCGCATGATAGCGGCGCCCTTCACCTGAACGCCCCTTGCCGCAGAGTCCTGCCCCCCAGGTGGGACAGGCACGGCGCGGTTTGCCGCGACTGCACGCCTGGGCGACAATGGCCCCGACATGACCGCGCCATCCTCCCACTGTCTGCCCCGCATGCTGCACCCGCTGCAGCCGGGCGGCGCCGCGCCTGCGCCTGCAGGCGCGCGGATGGCCGCGTCGGCACGAGAGACGCAGACGGCCCCGCATTCCTGAGCCCGGCGATCTTCTCCCCCCCCTTCCGCGCATCTCCTGACGCATCGCCGGGCCCCGCACCTTCCGCGCACCCGTGGCTGAACGCCCGCACCGCCCGACGACTGGCCGCGTGCTCACCACGCCTTCCTGGAGCCCCAGCATGCAGACCTCTTCCTCTTTTGCGGACAGCTTCCGCACGCTCACCGAACTCGATCACGCGCGCCTCATGCGTCTGGCGCCCGGCATCCTGCCCGACGCTCTGGCCGACGCGCTCGAACAGGCCGACCTCGTCGATCCGCGCGAGGCGCCCTCCGACCTCGTCACCATGCGCTCGCGCGTCGAGATCGTCGACCTCGACTCGGGTGCGCGCCAGCAACTCACGCTGTGCTATCCCGCCGAGGCCGCGCCGGCCGACGGCCGCATCTCCGTGCTGTCGCCCGTGGGCACGGGCCTGCTGGGCCTGCGCGCGGGCGCCGAGACGAGCTGGACCACGCCGCAGGGCATCCGCCACCGCGTGCGCGTGGAGGCCGTGCCGTTCCAGCCTGAAGCCAGCGGCGACCACCTGAGCTGAACGAGGCGGCGGCGCAGGCAGGCCACGCAGGCACGCCGGATAATCAGCTGCCATGAAGTCCACGCCACCTGCACCCGCCGCGCCGCCGGGTGTGGACGGTGCGCCCGCCGCGCCCTCCTCTCCGTTCCAGCTTTTCACCGCGTTCACCCAGTTGGCGCTGCAGGGCTTCGGCGGCGTCATTGCCATCGTGCAGCGGGAACTGGTGGAGCGACGCCGCTGGCTCACGCGAGAGCAGTTCCTGGAGGACTGGGCCGTGGTGCAGATCCTGCCCGGCCCCAATGTGATGAACCTGGCCCTGATGCTGGGCGACCGCCACTTCGGCCTGCGCGGCGCGATCGCCGCCTACGCCGGCATGGTGATGGCACCGCTGGCCATCGTCGTGGCGCTGGCGCTCTTCTACAACCGGTTCTCGGACGTGGCCGCTGTCGGCGGCGCGTTGCGCGGCATGGGTGCGGTGGCGGCGGGCCTGATCGTCGCCACGGGCCTGCGGCTCGCCGTCGCGCTGCGCCAGCATCCGCTGGGCTGGCCCGCCTGCCTGGGATTTTCGCTCACGTGCTTCGTGGCGGTGGGGCTGCTGCGCTGGCCGCTGTTCTTCGTACTCGCCGGTCTGGGCTGCGTGTCGTGCGTGCTGACCTGGCGGCGGCTGGTGCCATGACGCCCGTGCTGTCGTTCTCTCCGGCCGACTGGCTGGGCCTGCTCGGTCATTTCCTCTCGCTCTCGCTGCTGGCCGTGGGCGGCGCGATCACCACGGCGCCCGACATGCACCGCTTTCTGGTGGACCAGCGCCAATGGCTGAGCGACCCGCAATTCAACGCATCGATTGCCATCGCCCAGGCTGCGCCCGGCCCCAATATCCTCTTCGTCGGTCTGATGGGCTGGAACGTGGGACTGAACGCGGGCGGCCTGCCCGCCGCCGCGCTCGGCATGGCGCTGGCCCTGGCCGGCATGCTGCTGCCGACGATGTTGCTGGCCTGGCAAGTGGGCCGCTGGGGCCACCGCAACCGCGATCGCCGCGCGGTGCGTGCGTTCAAGCTCGGCATGCAGCCTGTGGTGATCGCCCTGCTCGTGGCCACCGGCTGGCTGCTGGCCACGGGCTCGCGCTACGATGCTTCGCACTGGCGGCTGTGGCTGGTGACGGGCGTGACGACCCTGCTGGCCTGGCGCACGCGGCTGCACCTGCTGGTGATGCTGGCCGCCGGCGCGGCGCTCGGGGCGCTCGGCTGGATCTGACGCGGGCCGACGCCGCCGCATCCCGATCCCACGACAAAGGAGCTTGTGCATGCAATACCGCGAACTCGGCCGCTCGGGCCTCGAGGTGTCGCCGCTGGCCTTCGGCGGCAACGTGTTCGGCTGGACGGTGGACGAGGCGACATCCTTCTCGCTGCTCGACGCCTGGCTCGACGCCGGCTTCAACTTCATCGACACCGCCGACGTGTATTCGCGCTGGGTACCCGGCCACGGCGGCGGCGAGTCCGAAACCATCCTGGGCCGCTGGTTCGCGAAATCCGGCAAACGCGACCGCGTCGTGCTGGCC
>JAGOCV010000201.1 GCA_017998575.1 Burkholderiaceae bacterium | reverse complement strand
GCGAAGCCCTGCGCCGTTTTGCGTACGAGCAGACCGCATCGCGTGCCGCAGGTGCTCAAGCGGATCAGCAGCACCCTACGCGCTGGCCACGTGGTCTCCGAACCGAAGACCAAAGCGCGCGAGCAAGGACGCGAGAGATAACCGTGACTCCCCAGCCACGGCAAAGCCTGGGGCTTTTCCGGCAATCGGAGATCCGCATGTCAGGTACCCAGCAACAACCTTTCCTTGATAGCTTGCGCTCAATCGAAACTTCTCTGCGCAACATCGCCACCGCGCAGACAGCAAGCCATATCTACACAGCGACACAGCTTCGAGAAACGATCGATGCATTGACCGACGCGGCTACGTGCAGGCTCTGCCAGGGGACGAGCCATGAAACATCGATACCAGTTCCCCGCCTGCTGGCCTGCCTGCAGCTGGTTCACCGGCATCGTTCTGTCCCACACTGCGCCCAGATCCGTTGCGCCTAACACCACTGCGGAACGCCAGTGATGTTGAACTCGGCCGCTCTCCAAGTCGTTGATTCTCAAACGCCACTGTCTCACCGCGCTATAGAAGTTTGATCGTGCGCGCCACTGAACATGGGTTGATGCGGAGGAACGTGGCGGCAAGATCAACGACGTGAGAGTTCTGTGCGGCAGCTCTGGGCCCATCGCGGCCCCTTCCCCTGGCCTGCCTCCGCGCGTCTCCGACATGCATGCCTTGTTCCGTATTTGAATGCGTGGCCTCAGACATCCATCGCAAGGCAACCAGAGCCTGCGCGCTCACACATGGCCCCAAAAAAGTTCTCGTGTCAAGTCTTTCGTGCAAATCACGGAAGGCTTGAAACCGTATATTGGACAGTAGGTTAGCTCTTTTCGAGGCCACGTTGCGGGGCTGCGGCGTTGTGGGCTAGGTGCCACATAAGAGCATCGGGAGAGAAAGCCGGATCGCACTTGGTCGTGCTGGATTGCCGAGACGCGGCGGGCTTGTGTTTCCATCATAGCCCAATCAGCCGCAGCCCTCCAGAACGAAGAACGCGCAGCTTCGGGCTGCGCGTTCGAGGAATGGCCGCCAGCGGAAGCCCGCATCGTCAGCTTGGCTTGGGCGGCGCAGCTTTGCCCGCACCGACCTTCCTGAATCCCCGATCCCCGGCCATGAAGGCGTCGAGCATATGCGGGATCAGCGTTGCCACATCAACGGCCTCGCCATACGCCTGCGCGTGCAGCGCGGCGTAGCGTTCCAAGTCGGATTTCAGGTCAGCCGGGCATGAGAATGTGACCTTGACGGTCTCGGTCTTCGGGAGCGGCCCGAGCCGCAGCTTGCGCGTCGCGCTCATCGTGAAGTCCCTCTGTTGAAAAAAAGCGGCTGGTAGGGCCGCAGCACCAGATCACGATTGACGATGATCCGCACCGGCAAGCCGGGCCGGCTGGTCAGCGTGGGCTGGATGTTGAGATTTCGGCGGGTCATCTCCTGGCCGACCTGATTGATGCTGTCCTGCGCGCTGTCGCGCCCGGCGATGATGACGCGATCACCGTCCTGGCGGTTCTCCGGGGCGGCCAGTTCAGCGCCGATGCCCAGCAGCGTCGTCAATGCCGCGCCGGCAAAGACACGATCCCAATGCCAGTCCACATCGTCTTCCAGACCGGCATAGCCGGCCGGGTCGGTGCCGGCCAGGTTGTCGAGCGTGAGCGATGACGTGTCCGGCAGGACGATCCGGTTCCACACCACCTGCACGCGGCTCTGCCCGTAGCTCACCTGGCTGTTGTATTTGCCCAGGATGCGCGAACCCTGCGGGATCAGCAGGAAATCGCCGGTAGCGGTGTCATAGACCGGCTCCGTCACCGTGGCGATCACGTCACCCGGCAAGTCCGACTTGATGCCCGTCACCAGCGCCCCAGCGAGCACGGTTCCGGCCATGACCTGATACGGCGAAGCCGGCAGGGTCAGATTGCCGGAATTGCGGGTTTCCGTAGAGCCTGCTTTCAGGAACGCCTCTTTCTGGTCTTGCCGGTTCTGCACGGCGGTCGGGTCGGCCGGCTGGGCCGCCGTCGAGGCTGGCCCGGCGGCCATCGGGTCGAACGCCGCATTGGCGGCGAAGCCCGGCGCAGCAGCCACCTGCGATTGCGCCACCGGCGCGGCCGCCTGCGCACCCGAACGGAAGAACACGGACGAGGCCGCGGCCGCTTCGGCTTCCTTGCGCAGTGTGTCGTTCGGGTCATGGCCGGGGGCCGCGTAGGCGGCCGTCACCGGCTGCTGCGACTTGACGATGGCCGGGCCAAGGTCGCCCGGCAGCGGCGGCCCCAGTTCGGGAACGGCGGGCGGCAGCTTGGAGTAATCCGACGGCAGCGCATCCAGCCCTTCGGACTTCGACACGCGATCGACGTTATAAAGCTCGCTCTGTTCGCCCGCACCGCGCCGTTGCGGTTGCAGCGACCACATCAGCGCGCCGAGCACGGCGACCGACAGGCCGCCAGCGAGGATAGCCAACGTGCGCCGGTTCAGTCGCGTGACCGGGCGCGGCTGGGCACGCAGCGCCATCGCCTCGGGCGCGATCTTGCCCGCCGCTTGCGGCGCGGCGAGGTCGGGAGTGTCGTCCTGGCTCATGGTCAGTTCCTCCGCGCCACGCCATCGGTGCGCTCGATGCGTACCACGTCGCCGCCATCACCACCCAAGCGCAGTTCGGCCGCGCCGAACAGCCGATCCACGATGTAGTACGGCGAGCGGAAACGGTAGTTCACCAGTTGCCCGTCACCCTGCGCACCAATGACGAACAGCGGCGGCAGTTCACCTTGCGCGATGCCTGCGGGGAACTGGATATAGACTTTCTCGCCGTCATCGAAGGCGCGCAGCGGCTTCCACGGCGGATTGCTGCCGCTGACCGCGTAGCGGAAGCGGATCTTCTCCAGCGACAAGCCGGTATCGACCGGCGCGGCGGCGCTGGCCGCCTGCGCCTGGCGCTGCAAGGCCAGCATCCGATCTTTCGGGTAGTCCCAGGACACTGACGCCATCCATGCCTTCTCCGTCGAAGTCAATTCGAGCAGGTACGTCCGGCGGCTTGTGGTGATGACCAGATTGGTTTTCAGGCCCGAGCGGATGGGCTTGACCAGCACATTGACGCGCAGCGCGTCGCCACTGCCGCTGGACGTGTCGCCCACGATCCAGCGCACGGTATCGCCAGCGGCGACCGTCACCAGTTCCTCGCCGGGCTGCAAGGACACCACGGTCACGCGCCCCGGCGCGGCATAGACCTGATAAAGCGCGCCATCGGTGAAGGGCCACACTTGAATCGCGTTGACGTAACCCTCGCGGGTCGGCGCGATGCGCGCCTCGGCGTTCGCACGCGAAACGCGCACCTTCTCGTCGGCCGGCTCCGGCGCAGCCGGGGCCGTGTCCACTTCGGGCAGCGGCTTCAACTGCGCGGGCAGCGCCAGGGGTTCGGGGACGGCGACGACTTCGACGGGCTTCGGCGGTTCGGGCAGCGGCTGCGCCTGAACCGGCTCATCGAGTGAGATGGTCGGCGGCGGCTTGCCCTGCGTGGCGCAGCCTGACAGGGCTGCAAGCGTCAGCACGAAAGCGTAAAAGCGGAAAGGCAGGTTCATGGCTTGGCTCCTTCGGAAGAATCCAGTTCGCGGCTCCACGCCAAGCCATTGACGTAGATGCCCAAGGGATTGCGGCGCAGGCGTTCTTCGGTGCGCGGGGTTTGCAGGACGATGGACACCACGGCCGTCCACCTCTCCAGCCCGGCGGCCGCGCCATTGACGTAGCGGCGTTCCGTCCAGCGCACGTTGAACGACGTATCGCTGGCGCGAACTACGCTGGTGATCTGTACCGTCACCGACTCCTTGCCGATGCGCGCGAAGGGATCGTTCACCCGCGCGTAGTCATTGAGCGCGGCCGCGCCCTTGTCGGTGGTGTAGTCGTAGCCATCGAGCCAGTTCTGCCGCACGACGATGGGATCGACGGACAGCGAGCGAACCATCGTCACAAAGCGCGCCAAGTGGTGTGCGATCTGCGCATCGCCTGGCCGGTACGGCGTGGCGGCTTCGCCCACGGCGCGCACCTGGCCGGCTTCATCCACCTCGATGACATAGGGCGTGACGATGGACTGCGCCGAGCGCCACACCAGGCCACCGGCCATCAGCAGTGCCAGCACGAGGCAGCCGAACGCCATGAGACGCCAGTTCTTCGCCTGGACGCGGGCCGAGCCGATACGGTCGTCCCAAACTTGGGCGGCGGATTGGTATGGGGTGGCAGGCTGCGGCGTGTCGGCATAGCGCACCTGCGGTCGCTTGAATCGCATGGGTGTTCTCCTTGAAGGTTAGGTATCGGAATCCCGCAGGCTCGGGCCTTGCCCGGAGCCGCCACCGTCGCCACCACGCAGCGTGTGGGCGGCGGTGGTCGCGGCATGGGTGATCTGCTGGCGGCGGTGCATCCGCTTGGCCCAGGCGGGTTGCTCCTGCTTGGGCGAGCTGGCGGCACCATCTGCCGCTTCGCCGGCGGCGGCCTGGCCTGCGCCAGCAGCGCCAGCGCCGGTGCCGTTCCAGCCGGCGCGGAAGGAATCGGCCACCTTCTGCCCGGCAGCCGAAGCGCCGGACGCGGCGCGGCGGCCTGCCGCCTGTGCTCCGGTCTTGGCGACATTGCCCAGGCCAGCCGCCGCGCCCTTGGCCCCGCCGCCCGCAGCGGCGGAACCGGCCTGGAACGCCGACCGGGCGCTACCAGCCGCCGACGTGGCGGCACGCGCACCTGCGCCGGCCAGCTTGGCGGCGGCCGGGGCCATGCGTGCGCCAGCCATGACAGCACCGCCCACGCCGGTCGCGGCGGCACCAATGGCAACGCCCGTGCCGACAGCACCGACCGCCGCGCCGGCCATCGCGCCCGCGCCGAGCTGCGGCGCACCGGACACGAGGCCCGTGGCGATGCCGGGGCCGAAGATGCCGAGCGCCAGCAAGGCGAGCGAGGCCAGCATCACGACCAGCGCGTGGTCGATGGAAGGCTCGTCAGGGTGAACCTGGAACTCAGCGAACAGGCCCGAGCCGATGCCGACGATGACGGCCAGCACCAAGACCTTGATGCCCGACGACACCACGTTGCCGAGCACCTTTTCCGCGAGGAATGAGGTTTTGTTCCAGAGCGCAAACGGGATCAAGACGAAGCCGGCCAGCGTCGTCAGCTTGAACTCGATCAGCGTGATGAAAAGCTGTACCGCCAGCACGAAGAAGCAGAGGATCACCACCAGCCAGGCAATGAACAGCACCACGATGGGGTCGAGGTTCACGAACACCTCGGGGAAGCCCGCCATGTCGCCGATCTGCTCCAAGATCGGCGCGCCCGCGTCGATGCCGGTCTTTGCCAGCCGGCCCGGTTGCAAGAAGTTCTCCATCGTGATGGCCGAGCCGGTGGCGGTGATACCGAGCCCGGCAAAGGAGCGGAACACGATGCTGGCCAGCCAGTTGAAGTTGTTGATGATGTAGGCGAAGGCACCGACGTAGAGCACCTTGCGCAGCAGCTTGGCGATCACGTCCTCGCCTTGGCCAGTCGCATGGCTCATGGCCCAATACAGGCCCGCGATGGTCATGTCGATGACGATGAGCGTGGCCGTCAGGAACGCCACTTCGCCTTGCAACAGCCCGAAGCCGGAGTCGATGTAGCGCGAGAACGTGTCGAGGAATCTGTCGATGATGGTCACGTCGTTCATGGCGCGTCCTCCGTGGTCGGCTCATCGAAGCTGGCCGGGATCGGCGGCAGGTCGGCCAGCGAGCCGTATTCGTCCGGCCCGGTCTGGCCGGCGAAGAACCGCCGCCGGAAGGCTTCGGCGGCGGCGCGGCAGATGTCTTCGCCTGCGGCGTGCCGGTCGGCTGCGCATTGGGCACGCAGCGCCTTGAGCCGCACGGGATCGGCGGCCAAGGTCGCGGCCAGGTCTTCGGCCGGCTGCTGGCCGCAAGCTGTCAGCAGCACGGCCAGCAGGACAGGAACGCATCGCATGGCCGCCCCCTGTCAGTTGTTGTAGAAGTTGACGGACTGCGGCGTGTACGGCGTGCCGGTGCCGAGAAAGCGCCGCCGCACTTCGCGGGCGCGCTCGGTGGCCGCCGCCTGCCGCGCCAGTTCCAGCGAGGCGGCCCGGTCTTGCGTGATCTGGAGCTGCTGGGCCTGGATGGACTGCTTGGCCTGCAAGGCGAGAAGCTGGTTCGTCGCCTGCATGGCTTGCAGCGCGCCGGTGGCCGACTGGCTCTGGCTCACGAGGTCGGCCAGCGCGCCTTCGTCTTGCGCCAGGTTCTGCGACACCTGCGCCTGCATCCGCATGGCGGTATGCAGGCCGTCTAGCGAGTTCTTCCAGCGTTCGCGGGCATCGCGGAACATCTGGTCGCCGCTGATGGTGGCGGCGTACTGCTCCGGATACAGCCGTGCGAAATCGCTGTCGAGGTTCTGCACGTCATAGGCCAGCCCCTGCGCCTCGGCAATCAGGCGCTCGGTGGTGGCGAGCGTCGAGCGCAGCCGGTTGACGATGTTGAAATCCAGATTCGCCAGGTTGCGCGCCTGGTTGATGAGCATATCCGCTTCGTTCTGGAGCTGCTGAATCTGGTTGTTGATCTGCTCCATCGTGCGGATCGCCGTCAGCGTGTTCTGCACAAGGTTGGTGGGATCGACAACGACCCACTGCGCGTGGGCAGTAGCGGTGCAAAGCATGGCCGCGACGGCGGCGGCAAGAAGACGCTTTTTCATGGCTGGTTCTCCAGTGGTTGGGACAGGAAGGAAGCCGCCGCCGGCGAGGACGGCAGCAGGTCGGCGGCCCATTCGAGGCCGCGATGGCGCAGCCACGCACCGGCAAAGCCGGGAGCGCCGGCCTGCGTCAGCACGCGGTCGATGTCGCGTTGGTCTTGCGGTGTGGATGCGCCCGCGAAGGCGAGCGCGGCCGGCCCCAGGTCGAGGTCGAACAGGCGATTGCCGAGGCGCGATTGGTAGTAGTAGTCGCGCTTGGGCTGCGCGGTGGCGACGATCTCGATTTGCCGGCTGTTGAGGCCAAAGCCCTCGTAGATCATGCGAATCTGCGGCTCGGTCGCCTGCGGGTTCGGCAAGAAAATCCTACTGGCGCAGCTCTCGATGATCGCGGGCGCGATGGTCGAGTCCTTGATGTCCGCCAGGCTCTGCGTGGCGAAGATGACGCTGACGTTTTTCTTGCGCAGCGTTTTCAGCCACGCCCGGATGCGGGCGGCGAACGCCGGCTCATCGAGGAACAGCCACGCCTCATCGAGAATCAGCAGCGTCGGCGCACCGTCGAAACGCTCATCGAAGCGGGCGAACAGGTAGCGCAGCAC
>JAGOCV010000200.1 GCA_017998575.1 Burkholderiaceae bacterium | reverse complement strand
ACGTAGACGCCGGCGACGACGCCCGACTTCGGCACCACGACCTCGACCTTCGGGTTGCCCTTCAGCGTGTCGCGATCGGCGAGCGCATTGTAGTCCCAGCGGATCACGATCGGCGTGGCGCCCTGCCAGAAGTCATCCGGTGGAGGCGGCATTGCGTCGGCGTCGGCGGTGGAGCGCGCGATGGCGATGTGCATGTCCTCGCTCACCAGATCGATCACCGTGTCGACATTGATGCGGTCGGCCATGTGGCCCACGAAGTACACCAGCATGCCGACGCAGCCGAATGCAAGCAGCGTCGCCATGCCCAGCGCCAGGTGGGGGATGAACAGGTTTTCTTCCTGGCCCCGCACGCTGCGCAGCACCACGAGCGCATAGCAGAAGGTGCCCAGCAGCGCCCCCAGGGTGACCTGGTTGCCCCGGTCACGCACGAAGTTGCGCAGCAGCCTCGGCCCCATCTGTCCGGCCGCGAGCGACAGCGCTGCGATGGTGATCGAGAACACGGTTCCGGCGACGCCGATCGTCGAGGACGCGACGGCGCCGAGCAATGTGCGGGCGCCGGTAGCGCCGCCGTTGTAGAGCCAGCCGCTGTCGACCAGCCATGTCGGCACCTGCGCGCTGCGGTCGATGTACACCAGCAGCACCGCCAGCGCGACCCCGCAGGCGACGAGCATCGCAGGCAAGGCCCAGAAGGCCTCTTGCGCATCGCTCCAGAGTTTTCTCAGCTTGGCGTTCAAGATGATCGGCTGTTCGCTCCGGCGCATCGGCCGGCAGGCTGTCCCGGTGCAGTTCGCGCCGGGCAGACGCCGATGCTAGGTGCGGGCCGGCTTGCAGCGTGTAGGACTTCGGCCCGGCACGCTGCGCATGCTCTCGCGTGGAGACCACATGCTTGACGCCAGCGGGTTTTCCCCTGTTCCTCGGCGACCGTTTAAAACACAAAATTCAAACACTAACTTGAATTGCATGCGCCCGAATTCCGTCCTCCCCGACTATCCGCAGCTGTTCGAAGGCGAGCAGTCCACGCGCGCCAGCATCCTGCGCGCGGCGCTGGAAGTGTTCGCGCAGCGCGGCTTCGAGGCGGCATCGCTGCGCGAGATCACCGAGCGCGCGCAGGTCAACGTCGCGGCCATCCACTACCACTTCGGCACGCGCGAGGCGCTGATGCAGGACGTGATGCGCGCCGTGGCCGGGCCGATCAACCGTCTGCGGCTGGCCGATCTGGACGCCGCCTGCGCGCAGGGTCAGCCCGGGCTGGACGAGGTGGTGCGCGCGCTGGTGTCGCCGCCCGTGATGCTGAGTGCCGCCGCCACGGGCGAGCCGCGCCTGCTGATGCGGCTGCTGATCCAGGCCCGCGCGCTGCCGCGCGAGGCCACCAACAGCGCGATCTTCGAGCAGTACGACGCGATGGCCGTCCGCTTCGTCGATGCGTTGATCGCCGCCACGCCCGGCCTGTCGCGCGAAGACGCGTTCTGGAGCTACGCCTTCGCCATCGGCGCGCTGATGTACATCGTGAGCGATGCCGACCAGGCCTATCACCGGCTGCAGCGCATCTCCGCCGGCCTGTGCGACACCGACGACCCCGCGACCATCGTGCGCCAGCTGGTGGCCTTCATCACGGCCGGCATCCGTGGCCGTGTGGCCGTGGCCGCTGCGCCGCCTGCCAAGGCTGCGAAGGCTGCCAGCCCTGCGGCAAAGACCGCCGCGCGGTCCCGCCGCCGCTGAAGCCCGCGCGGCCAGCTTCGAATCCGCCTCTTTCACATCCCACCGGAGAACCCCGCCTTGCCCCGCAGGATCATCGACCTGTCCGTCACGCTCGAGGACAAGCCCACGTCACCGCCGCATCACCGGCCCAAGATCAGCTACACCGACCACGACACCGCGTGGGAGCTGTTCGGCAAGCTGCTGCCGGGCGTGGGCCCCGAGCACCTGCCCGAAGGCAAGGCCTGGGCGGTGGAGCAGGTGACGCTGTCCACCCACGCCGGCACGCACATGGACGCGCCCTGGCACTACCACCCCACCACCGACCATGCGCTCGAAGGCGGCGAGCGCCCCGCGCCGGGCATCGACGAAGTGCCGCTGGACTGGTGCCTGCAGGACGGCGTGAAGCTCGACTTCCGGCACTTCGAGGCCGGCTACGTGGTCACGCCCGCCGACATCGAGGCCGAACTCGCGCGCATCGGCTACACGCTCAAGCCGCTGGACATCGTGCTGGCCAACACCGTGCCGGCCGGCAAGCACGATGAAGAGGACTACTGGGAGAGCGCCTGCGGCTTCGGCCGCGCCGCCACGCTGTGGCTGCTGGAGCGCGGCGTGCGCGTGGTGGGCACCGATTCGTACAGCTGGGATCCGGCCTTCAGGTTCGTGCTGGAGCGCTTCCGCGCCACGGGCGATGCCTCGCTCATCTGGGAAGGCCACAAGGCCGGCCGCGACATCGGCTACTGGCAGATGGAGAAGCTGGTCAACCTGGAGCAGTTGCCCGCGCACGGTTTCACCGTGAGCTGCTTTCCCATCAAGCTCAAGCACGCCTCGGCCGGCTGGTGCCGCACCGTGGCCATCGTCAACGACTGATCCGACGCCCCGGGGGCGACCGGCCGCCGCGCCGCCCCCCGCCGGCATTCCGCGCTTTTCATTCCCAAGGAGACACCCATGAAAAAACTGCTCGCCACCCTCTGCGTGGCCCTGGCCATGCCCGCGCTGCACGCGCAGGCCCAGACGCAGGCCTATCCCAACAAGCCGATCTCGCTGGTGGTGCCGTTCCCGGCCGGCGGCATCCTCGACAACGTCTCGCGCGCCATGGCGCCGCGCCTGGATGCCGCGCTGGGCCAGCCCGTCATCATCGAGAACAAGGCGGGGGCGGGTGGCTCCATCGGCTCGGCCCAGGTGGCCAAGGCGCGGCCCGACGGCTACACGCTGCTGATGGCGTTCGACACGCACGCGGTCAACCCCTTCCTCTACAAGCTGCCTTTCGATTCCGACAAGGACTTGACGCCCATCGCGCTCATCGGCACCTCGCCGCTGATCGTCGCCACGCCGGCCGACCGGCCCGTCAACAACATCAGGGAGCTGGTGGCGCTGGCCAAGTCGAAGCCGGGCGCGCTCAACTACGCCTCCACCGGCGCGGGCAGCTCCAACCAGCTGGCGGCCGAGCTGTTCAAGTCCACGGCGGGCATCGACATGATGCATGTGCCCTACAAGGGCGGTGCACCGGCCATCACCGACGTGCTGGGCGGCCGCGTGGACGTGATGTTCGTCAGCGCGCCCTCGGTGCTGGCGCACATCAAGGCCGGCAAGATGAAGGCGCTGGCCGTGACCACGCGCGAACGCATCCCGCAACTGCCGGACGTGCCCACGGTGGCCGAAACCTATCCGGGCTTCGAGGCCCAGTCGTGGATCGGCATGCTGGCCCCGGGCCAGACCCCGCCCGACGTCGTGCGCCGCCTCAACGCCGAAGTGCACGCCGCGCTGCAGACGCCCGAGCTGCGCACGCTGTTCCAGACCCAGGCGCTGCGCCTGCAACTGGGCACGCCGCAGGAGTTCGGCCGCTTCATCCACAGCGAGGGCGAGCGCTGGAAGGCGGTGATCGACAAGGCCGGCATCAAGGTCGAGTGAGGCTACCGGCCCGGGTGCGCGGCGCGCGCCGGCCCGGGCTTTTCGTGGCGGCCGCCTTGCCGCCCGTTCCCATGTGGCCGGGCTGCGCGGCTGCCACTTCCTCGATGTACTGCGCGAGCAGGCGCGCTTCTTCGCTCAGCGGGCGGATCGCGGAGTGGTAGATCTCGGTGCGCAGTTCGATGCGCGGCCTGAAGGGCCGCGTGACGATCTCGGGGAAGATGCCGCTGGACAGCAGCATCGGGTTGATGAGGCCGATGCCCACGTCCTGCTGCACCAGCGAGCACACGCCCATCGACGTGCTGGCCACGATGCCGCGCGCCAGCGTCACGCCGGCTTCCTGCAGCGTGGCGCGCACCAGCAGCGAGGTGGGCGATTCTTCGGGCAGCGCGATGACGTTCACGCCCACCAGGTCGTCCGGATGCACCACCGTGCGCGCCGCCAGCGGGTGGCGCCGGTGCATCGCTACCACCAGCAGGTCTTGCGAAATGGTGCGGCTTTCGCACAGCTGCACCGCGCTGATGGTGTTGGGCGCGGGCGGGTTGGTCACGCCCAGGTCCACCTCGTGATGCGCCACCCGCAGCAGCACCTCCGGCGGGGCCTCCACGGTCAACCGCACGTTCACGTCGGGATGCGTGGCCTGCAGGCGGCGGATGGCCGCCGGCAGCAGCGCGATGAGCGGCGGCGCATGCGCGGCCACGGTCACCGTGCGCACCGATCCCTGCCGCAGCACCGCGGCTTCTTCCAGCGCCCATTCGAGGTGCTTGGTGGCTTGCTCCGCACGCGGCAGCAGCCGGCGCGCGGCGGCCGTCGGCTCCAGGCGGTTGCCCTCGCGCGTGAACAGATCGACGCCGGTCTCGCGCTGCAGCAGGGCCAGCGTCTTGCTGACGGCGGCGCGCGAAATGCCCAGCTTCAGCGCCGCCTCGCCCAGCCCGCGGCTGCGCATCACGGCGGTGAAGATCTGGAAGTGGCGTCCGTTGAGGGGGGCGGGATCGGGCATGGAGGTTGCGGTTCGTGCGTGGGCTCGGGTGCCCCAAGCATAAACCGCAGGTTGACAAAAAAACGACTTGCGGTGCCCGCTTCCTGCCTAGAATTTTTTGCAGCCCGATGACCCGCCGGTGGCTGCCGGCGGGCTCGGAGTCCACCCCGCAGTCCTCTCACACCCAAGGTAACGCGACGATGCGCAAACTGATCCCCGCCCTCATCCTGTCGACCGTGGCCGGTGCCGCCATGGCCCAATCGTTTCCCGCCAAGCCGATCACCATCGTGGTGTCGGTGCCCGCCGGTGGCACCATCGACGCCATCGCGCGCCTGGTGGCCAAGGACATGGGCGATGCGCTGGGCCAGCAGGTGGTGGTGGACAACCGCGCCGGCGCCAACGGCAACATTGCGGCCGAATACGTGCGCCGCGCGCCGGCCGACGGCCACACGCTGCTGATGCTGGCGTCCAGCACGCTCACGCTGGGCCCCTACGTGATGGACAAGGTGCCGTTCGATCCGCTCAAGGATTTCGCGCCCGTGGCCATGACGGCCGGCCTCAACATGGCCCTGCTGGCCAACCCCTCGGTGGGCGTCACCGACCTCAAGGGCCTGGTGGCCAAGATGAAGGCCGAGCCGAACAAGCTCAACTATTCCTCCACCGGCAACGGCTCGTTCCCGCACGTGGCCGGCGCGCTGCTCAACCTGGACACCGGCACGCAGGCCACGCACGTGCCCTACAAGGGCCTGGCGCCCTCCATCCAGGATCTGCTGGCCGGCCAAGTGCAGTTCACCTTCGACTCGGGCAGCGCCCACCACGTCAAGGCCGGCAAGCTCAACGCGCTGGCCGTCATCGGCCCCAAGCGCTCGGCCGCGCTGCCTGACGTGCCCACCTTCCGCGAACTCGGCCTGCCCGAGCTGGAGAAGGTGAGCGGCTGGCACGGCGTGTTCGCACCGGCCGGCACCCCCGCCGACGTGATGCAGCGCCTCAATGCCGAGATCAACAAGAGCCTGAAGAAGCCGGCCTCGATCGAGCGCATCCAGGCCATGGGCTTCGAGAGCGTGGCCACCACGCCGGCCGAACTGGGCGACGCACTGCGCCGGGACCACAGGAACTTCGGCGAACTGATCGCGCGCACGAAGATCACCGCGAACTGAAATCGCACGGCGCGCGGGCGTGAGTCGCCCGCGGCCTCGTCTTCCCTCCACGCCATCCCGTTCCAGAGCCCGCCCGTGCGGGCTGTGGGGCAGGCTGCGCCCTGCATTTCCCGCCAGCCCGGCTGTGCCGCCGGGCCGGGAAGGAGACACATGACCCGCTTCCATTTCGAGACCACGCCGCGCATCGTCTGCGAGCGTGGCGCGGCGCTGCGGCTGGCGTCGCTGCTGCCCTGCTGCCGCCGCGCCTTCGTCGTCACCGATCCCGGCCTGGTGCGCGCCGGCCTGGTTCAGGCGCCGGTCGACGCGCTTGTCGAAGCCGGCCTGCACGTGACGGTGTACGACCGGGTCGAGGCCGATCCGCCCGAGCATGTGGTGCTGGCCGCGGCGCAGGCCGCGCGCGATGACGGTGCCGACTGCGTCGTGGGCCTGGGCGGTGGCAGTTCGCTCGACACCGCCAAGCTGGTGGCGCTGCTGGCGGCGACGCCCCAGCCGCTGGATGCCATCTACGGCCCCGGCCGCGCCACCGGCCCGCGCCTGCGGCTGCTGCAGGTGCCCACCACCGCGGGCACGGGGTCGGAGGCCACGCCCACGGCCGTGGTGTCCACGCCCGATCACCAGAAGCGCGGCGTCATCAGCCCGCTGCTGTTGCCCGATGCGGCCGTGCTCGATGCGACGCTCACCGTCGGCCTGCCGCCGGCCGTCACCGCCATGACGGGTGTCGATGCGATGGTGCACGCCATCGAGGCCTACACCACGCGCCATCTCAAGAATCCGCTGTCGGATGCCCTGGCGGTGCGGGCGCTGCAACTGCTGCATGCGAACCTGCCGCGCGCCGTCGCGCAAGGCGACGACCTCGACGCGCGCGAAGCCATGCTGCTGGGCTCGCTGCTGGCCGGCATGGCGTTCGCCAATGCACCCGTGGCCGCCATCCATGCGCTGGCCCATCCGCTGGGCAGCCACTTCCATGTGCCGCACGGCCTGGCGAATGCGCTGGTGATGCTGCCCGTGCTGCGATTCAATCGGCCGGTGGCGAGCGGGCGCTATGCCGAGCTGGCGCGCGCGCTCGACCCCGGCCTGCGCGACACGCCCGATTTGCGTGCGGCAGATGCGTTCATCGACATGATGGCCGGCCACCTGGCCGCAGCCCCCATGGCACAGCGGCTGGCCGACGTCGGCATCGCAGAGGGCGATCTGTCCACGCTGGCCGCCGCCGCCATGACGGTGCAGCGCCTGCTCGACAACAACCCGCGCCTGGTGACGGAAGCCGACGCGCACGACCTCTACGCCGAGGCGTTCTGACGCACGGCGCTCTGCCTGCCTTGCAACCCCTCCATCGAGACCCTCCATGACCGAACACCTGCAGAGCCTCATCGCCGGCCAGTGGCGCGATGCCTCGGGCCCCGAGTACACGACCGAATATCCGCACGACGGCAGCACCGTGGCACGCCTGAACGCCGCCACGGCGGCCGACGTCGATGAGGCCGTGCAGGCGGCCGAGCGCGCGCGCCGCCAGCCCGCGTGGGCGAAGCTCAAGCACCACGAGCGCGCCGGCATCCTGCACCGCATCGCCG
>JAGOCV010000199.1 GCA_017998575.1 Burkholderiaceae bacterium | reverse complement strand
CTGCTGAGCCTGTCGCGCAAGGCCGCCACCGATTTTTCGTTCTTCCTGGCCATGCCCACGCTCATCGGCGCGGGCGTCTACAGCCTCTACAAGCAGCGCGACCTGCTGTCGTGGGCCGATCTGCCGATGTTCGGCGTGGGCCTGCTGTTCTCGTTCCTGAGCGCCTGGGTGTGCGTGCGCTGGCTGCTGCGCTACATCTCCAGCCACAGCTTCGTGCCGTTCGCCTGGTACCGCATCGTGTTCGGCATCATCGTGCTGCTGACGGCCTACACCGGCGTGGTGACCTGGGCCGGGTGACCCCACGTCGGCGCTGACCGCTCAGGTCTGCACGGCTGGCAGATCGTGCATGGCCCGCGCGGCCAGCGCGAGATCGTCGAGCCAGCGCTGCCAGGCTTCGTCCTGCACCGCGCGGTCCATGCGCAGCAGGGCCGAAGGGTGCAGGGTCACCAGCACGGGCAGGCCGTCTTCGCTGCGTTGCAGCCAGCGGCCCCGGTCGCGCGTCACCTGCACGCCATCGCCCAGCAGCGCGCGCGCAGCCGTGGCGCCCAGTGCCACCAGCGCCTTCGGGCGCACCAGCCGGATCTCGTCTTCCATCCAGTGGCGGCAGGCCATGGCCTCGCGCTGGCCGGCCGTCTTGTGCAGGCGGCGCTTGCCGCGCAGCTCGAACTTGAAGTGCTTGACCGCGTTGGCCAGGTACACCGATTCGCGCGCGACGCCCAGTTGCCGCAGGGCTTCGTCCAGCCACTGGCCGGCCGGGCCCACGAAGGGGCGGCCAGCCAGGTCTTCCTGATCGCCGGGTTGCTCGCCCACGAACATCAACGGCGCGCCCACCGGTCCTTCGCCGCACACCGCCTGGGTGGCGTGTTCGCCGATGGGGCATTCGCGGCAACGCGCGGTGGCCGCGCGCAGGTCGTCCAGCGAGTCGATGGCCCGCGGCAGGCTGCGCGCGGGCAGCAGGCGCACGGTGCGCGCGGGCACGCTGGCGGGCTGCGCGACCATGGCATCGCTGCGCGCCTGCGCGGCAGCGGCCAGCGGCGCGATCAATACGGCCTCGGGCAGGTTGTGCCAGTAGCGGCGCGGCATCTCCTTTTCCATCATCGACAGCTTGAGCCGCGCCGGGTTGAAGATGTGCTGGTAGTACGTGAGCCACAGGGCCTCGCCCGCGTCGGCGGGTGGCGCCTCGGATCGCCGCGCTGGCGGGCCACGATGCAGGCGGCCCGGCGCGCCATCGGCGCCGGGCGGCTGCCAGCGCAGGCTGCCGCGCGGCGTGAGGATGGCCCAGGCCATGTTGGTGAACCGGCGCGCGAAGAACGGCCCGACGGCGCCGACGACGTGGTGGCCGGGCTCGAACCAGGCCACGTGCACCGTTGCGCCGGCGTCGTCGGCGGCGGTCACCGGCCGGAAGCGCACGAAGGCCTTCATCTTGTGCGCGTCCCGTCGCACGGCCTGAGCCATATGCGCCAGACGCAGAGTGTCCGCGTCCAGCGGATCGTGCCGCAGCGCGGGCTGCTGCTGCAGCCGCCACAGCAGCCGATAGATGAGCGAAAAGCGCTGCGTGTCGTCGTGCAGCGCGGCGTGCGAGAGCGTGCGAAGCAGGGCGGCGGGCAGACGCAGCGCATCGGGGCCGCGCGCATCCGTCGGGTCGGCGCCGTACGGCCGATCGGGCTCGCGCGCGAGCGCAGGCATGGCCGCTGGTGCATCGAACAAAGTGGCCTCGCCCGTGGACCAGTGCACCTGCTCGGGCGGCACGCCATCGCGCAGCAAAGCGCGCGCGGCCGCGCGGAAGCCGGCGAAATCGTCGTCGGCCGCGAGATGAAGGGTGCGCAGTGCCTCGGCCATCGCGCTGCCCTCAGAACAGCGAGCCCTGCAACTGCGACCGCAGCGCGCCCGCGCGGGGCAGCGCAGGCTGTGCCGGCTCGGCCAGTTGCGCGGCCAGCGCCACGGAGTCGAGCGCGCCGCCGGGCCGCAGGCCGTCCACCTCGATGAAGGGCATGACTTTGCGGCGCGGCACGTGCAGCCGCGAGAGGTCGTCCAGCCGCAGGCGGCCCACACGCCGCGCGGCCAGCAGGCGATCGACCGAGCGCACGCCCAGGCCCGGCACGCGCAACAGCATTTCACGCGGCGCGCGGTTGAGGTCGACCGGGAAGCGCTCGCGGTGCGCCAGTGCCCAGGCCAGCTTGGGATCGTGTTCCAGCGACAGCATGCCGCCCTGCGTGGCCGGCACGATCTCGTCGTGCGTGAAGCCGTAGAAGCGCATCAGCCAGTCGGACTGGTACAGCCGGTGCTCGCGCATCAACGGCGGCGCCACCAGCGGCAGCGCGCGCGAGGCGTCGGGAATGGGGCTGAAGGCGGAGTAGTACACCCGCCGCAGCCGGTACGAGCCGTACAGCGTGGCGCTTGTCTGCAGGATGGTGCGGTCGTCGGCGGCGTCGGCGCCCACGATGAGCTGCGTGCTCTGGCCGGCGGGCGCGAAGCGTGGCGCGGCAGCGGCCGTGACGCGGCGGCCCGGCAGGCCCGCGCGCGACGTCGGCGCGGCGCGCTGCTGCTCGCGCGCCGCGTCTTTCGCGTCGTCGATGGACAGGCGCAGCCGCGCCATCGAACGGCGGATGGCGGCGCTGTCTTTCTCCGGCGCCAGGCTGTCGAGCCCGGCCTGCGTGGGCAGCTCGATGTTGATCGACAGCCGGTCGGCGTAGCGGCCCGCGCGTGCCAGCAGCTCGGGCGCGGCGTCGGGGATGGTCTTGAGGTGGATGTAGCCGCGGAAGTCGTGCTCTTCGCGCAGCACGCGCGCCACCTCGGTCACCTGCTCCATCGTGTAGTCGGGCGAGCGGATGATGCCGCTGGAGAGGAACAGCCCCTCGATGCAGTTGCGCCGGTAGAAATCCAGCGTGAGCTGCACCACCTCCTGCACCGAGAAGCGCGCGCGCGGCACGTTGCTGCTGGCGCGGTTGACGCAGTAGAGGCACTCGTACTGGCAGAAGTTGGTCAGCAGGATCTTGAGCAGCGAAATGCAGCGGCCGTCCGGTGCATAGCTGTGGCAGATGCCCATGCCCTCGGTCGAGCCGATACCGCGGCCGGCGGACGAGTTGCGCGACGTGCTGCCGCTGGACGCGCAGGAGGCGTCGTATTTGGCGGCGTCGGCCAGGATGGCGAGCTTGGCAATGGTTTCCACTGTATGAATATACAGTGACGAACGGGCCAAGTCTGTAACCGGCGCATGACCCGGCGCACCGTGCGGCCTTGCGGTCGGCGGCGCTCAGGCGCTCAGGCGCCCAGGTTGCGCAGTGATGCCTCGATGGCCGCGGCCGTGGCCTGCGGCTTTTCCATCGGGAACAGGTGGCTGCCGTCCAGCATCGTCATGCGGCCCTGCGTGATGCGCCCGGTGAGCGCCAGGCCTACCTGCCGGTTCTCGACCGACGACAACCCGCCGATGAAGGACGCCGGGCACTTCAGCGCATGCCGCGTCAGCAAGGCGGGCAGGTGGTGGGGAATCGTGTTGTAGATCGCGGTCTCGATGTCGCGATCGAACGAGAGCACGCGCAGGCCGTCCTGGTCATGCGTGCAGTGCTCCACGTAGTCCATCAGCACCTGCTCGTCCCAGGCGGCGAAGGCTTTCTTGCCGCGCAGGTGTACGAGCGCGCTCATCATGTCGGGCCAGTTGTTGCGCCGTCGCGCGCTGATGGCGCCGGGCGAGAACGAACCCACCAGCTGCGTACGCTTGGCCACGCCCACGGCGGTGGCCTTCCAGCCGCCGAGCAGTGGCGAGTCGATCATCACCACGCCGCGCGCCAGATGCGGGTGGCGCGCGGCGCACATCACCGACAGGAAGCCGCCCAGCGAGTGGCCGACGAAGAACGCTTTCTGGCCGGCCTTCGCCACCTCTTCGGCGGCGAAGTCGGCCAGCTGGCGCACCAGGTAGGGCCAGTTGCTGGTGACCGGGTAAGCCGCGTCGTGGCCGAATTTCTCGATGGCGCGCACCGTGAAGCCGCGCCGGCGCAGGCTGTCGAACAGCACGCGGTAGGTGCTGGCCGGAAAGCTGTTGGCGTGGGAGAAAACGATGAGTGCCATGGAAGCCGTCGCGGCCGCCGGCCGCGTTCACGCGGTCAGATGAGTTTCTCGTCGGGCGTGGCGATCTTGCCCAGCGGCTTGTGGCGCTGCGAATCCACCATCAGCGGCACCTCGGTCGAGGTGTTGCCACTGGTCCACAGCGGATCCTCGATGCTGTCGAACACCTGGCGCAGCTTCTGGCCCCAGCTGCTGTGCAGCATGCGGAAGTAGGGGTTTTCGTGATCGATGCAGATGACCTTGTCGGTCTGGAACGAGTCGGCGTCATACACCACCAGATCCAGCGGAAGGCCCACCGAGAGGTTGGACTTGAGCGTGGAATCCATCGATACCAGCGCGCACTTGGCGGCTTCGTCCAGCGGTGTGTCGGGCTGGATCACGCGGTCGAGCACGGGCTTGCCGTACTTGGATTCGCCGATCTGGAAGTAGGGCGTCTCGGGCGTGGCTTCGATGAAGTTGCCGGCCGAATACACCTGGAACAGGCGCATGCCTTCGCCCTGGATCTGGCCGCCGAAGATCAGCGAGACGTTGAACTCGACGCCCGCGTGGCGCAGCGCCTCGGCGTCGCGCTCGTACACGTGGCGCACGGCCGAGCCCAGCACGCGGGCGGCGTCGAACATGCTTTTGGCGTTCCAGATCGTGATCGGCTCGCCGGTCTCGACGTCCTTGATCTGCTCGGTCTGCAGGATCTCGCGCACCGATTGCGAGATGGACAGGTTGCCCGCCGACAGCAGCGTCATGAAGCGGTCGCCGGGGCGCTCGTACACGATCATCTTGCGGAAGGTGCTGAAGTGATCGAGCCCGGCGTTGGTGCGCGAATCCGAAAGGAAGACCAGGCCGGCCTTGAGCTTGATGGCGACGCAATAGGTCATGGATTGTTCTGGTTCTGCTGCTGGAGTTTCTTGAGGGCGTAGAGGGCATCGAGCGCCTCGCGCGGGCTCATGGCATCGGGATCGAGCGCGCCCACGGCCGATTCTACGGGGCTGGGCACGCTCGCCTGGACCTCGGGCGGCGGCGCGAACAGGTCCACCTGCGCGCGGCTTTCGCTGGCGCCGGTTTCCAGTTGCGCGAGGGCGTGGCGCGCGTGCTGCACCACGGCCGCCGGCATGCCGGCCAGGCGGGCCACCTGGATGCCGTAGCTGCGGCTGGCCGGGCCGCTCTGGATCTCGTGCAGGAACACGATGTCGGAGCCGCCGCGCCCGCTGGTTTCGGTGGCGCTCACGTGCACGTTGACGGCCGCATGGTGGCTGGCCGGGAACTCGGTCAGCTCGAAGTAGTGCGTGGCGAACAGCGTGAACGCGCGCGCCTTGTCGTGCAGGTGCGCGGCGATGCCCGAGGCCAGCGCCAGCCCGTCGAAGGTGGAGGTGCCGCGTCCGATCTCGTCCATCAGCACCAGTGACTGGGCCGTCGCCGCATGAAGGATCTGCGCGCCCTCGGTCATCTCCAGCATGAAGGTGGACTGCGCGTTGGCCAGATCGTCGGCCGCGCCGATGCGCGTGTGGATGGCGTCGATGGGGCCCAGGCGGCATTCGGCCGCCGGCACGTGCGAGCCGATGGAGGCCAGCAACACGATCAGCGCCACCTGCCGCATGTAGGTGGATTTGCCGCCCATGTTGGGGCCGGTGATCACCTGCATGCGCGCCTTGGGGCCCAGCACCGTGTCGTTGGGGATGAAGCTGCCGCCCGTGGTCTCGGCCAGGCGTGCCTCCACGACGGGATGGCGGCCGGCGCGGATCTCGATGCAGGGCTCGCGCACGAACTGCGGGGCGCACCAGTTCAACGTGAGCGCGCGCTCGGTGAGCGCGGCCAGCGCGTCGAGCGTGGCCAGCGCGCGCGCCAGGCGCCCGAGCGCCGGCACGTGCGGTGCGAGCTGGTCGAGGATCTGTTCGTACAGCCACTTCTCGCGCGCGAGGGCGCGCTCCTGCGCCGACAGCGCCTTGTCCTCGAAGCTCTTGAGCTCGGGCGTGATGAAGCGCTCGGCGTTCTTGAGCGTCTGCCGGCGCCGGTAGTCGTCAGGCACCTTGGCGGCCTGCCCCTGCGTGACCTCGATGTAGAAGCCATGCACCTTGTTGAACTGCACCCGCAGGTTGGCGATGCCGGTGCGCGCGCGCTCGCGCGTTTCGAGATCGAGCAGGAAGGCGTCGCAGTTGTCGCGGATGCCGCGCAATTCGTCGAGTTCGGCGTCGTAGCCCGGGGCGATCACGCCGCCGTCGCGCACCAGCGCGGCGGGTTCTTCATGGATGGCGCCGGCCAGCAGCGCGCCGCAGTCGACGGGCGGCGCCAGGTCGGCTGCCGCGGCGTCCAGCAGCGGGCTGCCCGTGGGCAGCAATGGCACCAGCGCCTGGGCGCGGCCCAGCGACTGGCACAGCGCGACCAGCTCGCGCGGGCGCACCTGGCGCAGCGCGATGCGCGCGGTGATGCGTTCGACGTCGGCCGTGCCCTTGAGTTCGCGGCGCAGTGCGCTCCAGGGCGCGACGCCCCCCGCAGGCGCTTCGCGCAGCCGCGCGATGGCATCGAGCCGCTGCTGCGGCACGGCGCGCTCGCGCGGGGGCTCCAGCAGCCAGCGGCGCAGCAGGCGGCTGCCCATGCCGGTGGTGCAGGTGTCCAGCAGCGAGAACAGCGTGGGCGAATCTTCGCCGCGCAGCGTCTGCACCAGCTCGAGGTTGCGGCGCGTGGTGGCGGGCAGGTCGAGCAGCTCGCCGCTGCGCTGCACCGCGATGCTTCGCACGTGCGTGAGCGCGCGGCCTTGCGTGTGTTCGGCGAACGTGAGCAATGCGGCGGCTGCGGCATGCGCGTCGTGCAGCGCATCGGCGCTCCAGGCGGCCAGGCTGGCGGCCTGCAACTGATCGAGCAGCTTGCGCTGGCCCAGCGCCGCGTCGAACTGGAAGGCCGGCCGCACGGTGACAGCGCATTGCGCTCCCGCTGCCTTCAGGCGCTGCTCGAACGCGGGCGTCACCTCGGCGCCATACAGCAGCTCGCGCGGGCCGATGCGGCCGATCCACGTGGCCACCTCGTCGGCATCGCACTCGGCCAGTTGCAGCTCGCCCTGGGTCACGGCCATCCAGGCCAGGCCCGCGCGGTTGCGTGCGCCCTGATGCACAGCCAGAAGCACGGCTTCGGATTTGTCGGACAGCAGCTCGGTATCGGTGAGCGTGCCGGGCGTCACCACGCGCACCACCTTGCGCTCCACCGGCCCCTTGGCGGTGGCGACGTCTCCCACCTGCTCGCAGATGGCCACCGATTCACCGAGCTTGATGAGCCGCGCCAGATACGTCTCGACCGAGTGGAAGGGCACGCCCGCCATCACCACGGGCTGCCCGGCCGACTGGCCGCGCTTGGTGAGCGTGATGTCGAGCAGGCGCGCGGCCTTCTCGGCATCGTCCCAGAAC
>JAGOCV010000198.1 GCA_017998575.1 Burkholderiaceae bacterium | reverse complement strand
ACCAGAAGAACGCCTCGGACTCGGCGCTCATCATGGACGTCATGGAATTCCTCGCGCGCCGCCCGCGCCTGGACGGCATCTGCATCGCCTCGTGCGACAGCGACTTCACCGGGGCCGCCGGGCGCATTCGCGAAGCCGACGTCGCCGTCTACGGCTTCGGCCGACCCGATGCTTCGCCGGCCTTCGTGGCCGCCTGCGACACGTTCGTGTACCTGTGATCAGGCAGGCGATGCCACAAACGCCGCCATGCCTTCCAGCACCGTGCGCAACCGCATCAGTTCGCGCGAGCCATCCAGCCGCTTCGACCACGCCGCGATGCGCGACACCCGCAGCAGGCGCGGCAGCAGGTGGGCGATGAAGGCACGCAGAGCCGGCCCGCCCGTGCCGCCCTGCTCGTAGGCCCGCAACACCGCGAGCACCGCACCCGGCCCCAGCGGCTGCAGGTAGCGCGCCAGCGAGAGCAGCATCTGCAGCACGTCGTACACCTGCACCGTCTCCAGCGCCATGCCGGGACGCAGGCGTTCCTCGAAGTCCAGCCGGGCGAAGCGCTCGCCATTCCAGGTGGTGTTGCGCAGCTGGGCGCCGCCGTGCCACTGGCCGCGTGCGTGAAAGGCGGCGAGGTCGGCGCTGGCCGCGCACATCACGGGCAGGCGCTCGGCCTCGCCCATGCGGTGCAGCTGAAGGTCCACCGTTTCGCCGATGTCGCCGGTGGTGAGCGAAAAACCGTCGAAGGCCAGCACCGCAGGCACATGTTCGCCGGCCGCCGCCAGGGCCACCAGGCGCTCGTGTTCGTAGGCCAGCAGCGCCCTGGCGTCGGTCTGGCGAACCGCGTGCCAAGGCACGGGCACATCCAGGAAATGCGCAAACACCCAGATACCCAGCGACTTGGACCAGCTGCGCAGCGGCCGGTCGGCGGTCTTGGTCCAGGTCCTGGCGGATGGGGAGAGGGTGTCGGGCAGGCTCACAAGGGCGCGATTATCCCGAAACCGGCCGCGCCGGCTAGGGCGCGTCGGCGTAGCGGCGCAGTTCCCAGTCGCTCACCTGCTGGCTCCAGGCCGCCCATTCGTCGTGCTTGAGCGCGAGGAACTGCGCGCAGAACGCCGGCCCCACGGCCTCGCGCAGGGCCGCATCGGCCGCCAGGGCATCGAGCGCGGCCAGCAGATCGCGCGGCAGGCGCGCGGGCAAGGCATCGCCCATGGCATGGCGCTCGTACAGGTCGTCCTCGCACGGCACCACAGGCGGCAGCGCCTGATCAATGCCCGAAAGGCCGGCGGCCAGCGTGGCGGCGAGGGCCACGTAGACGTTGCACGCCGGGTCGGGCAGGCGCCACTCCATGCGCCCGGCCACACCGCGCACGAGGCAGGTTCGGTTGTTGTCGCCCAGCGCCTTCCACACCGGCGACCAGGTGGTGCCTGAGGCGCTGCGGCTCGCGGCGAGGCGCTTGTAGCTGTTGACGGTGGGCGCACACAGCGCGGTCAGCGCGTCGGCGTGGTGCAGCAGGCCGGCAGCGAAGTGGTGGCCCGCCTCGCTCAGGCCCAGCACGCCGGCCGGGTCGGCCATCACGGGCCGGCCCTGCGCGTCGCTCAGGCTCAGGTGGAAATGCAGGCCACTGCCCGGCGCATGCGCCAGCGGCTTGGGCATGGTGGAGAAGACCATGCCATGCTGTCGCGCCACTGCCTGGGCCGCGAGCTTGAAAAGCTGGTAGCGGTCGGCGGCGGCCAGCGCATCGTCGTGCCGGTAGTTGATCTCGTATTGCCCGCTGGCGTCTTCGTGGTCGATCTGTTCGAGCTGAAAGCCGAGCGCGTCCAGCGTCTGGCGCATCTCGTCGAGAAAGCCGAAGTTGCGGCCGATGGCCTGCAGGTCGTAAGAAGGCTTGGCCAGATGGTCGTCGCCGTCGGCCACGCGCCACTGGCCCTGCGCATCGCGCTGGAGCAGGAAGAACTCCGGCTCGATGCCGACCCACAGCGTCCAGCCGCGCTCGGCCTTCAGGCGCGCGACCTGGCGCTGCAACACTTGGCGCGGGCAGGTGTCCAGTGGCTCGCCGCCCGCGTAACCGTCGCACACGGCATGCGCCACGCCAGGCATGAAAGGCAAAGGCCGCAGGCTTTCCGGCCGCACACGGCCCATGTACTCGCTGCGCGCGCCCATGCGCGGCAGGCCGGTCCCCGCGATGCTGGGGCCGGAAAAACCCGCACCCTGCTCCACCGCCTGCGCCAGCCGCTCCAGCGGCACCAGCTTGCCCTTGGGCGCGCCCAGCAGGTCGGTGAAGGTGGCCAGCACCGAGTGGATGCCCTGCGCGCGCAGGACCGCGATGCGCTCGTCCAGCGTGGCCGCGAGGCTCAAGCGAGCACCTCGGCCAGGGCGGCATCGAACGCGGCCAAGCCCTCGGCGAACACGTTGTCCTCGATGGTGAGGGGGAACAGGAAACGGATCACGTTGCCGTAAACGCCGCAGGTCAACAGCAGCAGGCCGCGCTTCAAGGCCGCCATCTGCACGCGCCGGGTGGTATCGGCGTCGGGCGCGCCCGTGGCAGGGTCGATGAACTCGCAGGCCACCATGGCGCCCAGGCCGCGCACATCGCCCACGCGCTTGGGATAGGCCTTGCGCTGCGCCAGCAAGTGGGCCACGAGCTGGTCGCCCAGCTTCTGTGCCCGCGCAGGCAGCTGCTCTTCCTCCATCACGTCGAGCACCGCGAGCGAGGCCGCGATGGCCAGCGGGTTGCCCGCGTAGGTGCCACCCAGGCCGCCGGGTGCCGGGCCATCCATGATCGCGGCCCGGCCGCTCACCGCCGACAGCGTGGTGCCGCCGGCCATGCTCTTGGCCATGGTCATGAGGTCGGGGCTCACGCCGAAGTGCTCCATGGCGAACATCTTGCCGGTGCGCGCGAAGCCGGTCTGCACCTCGTCTGCCACCAGCAGGATGCCGTGCTGGTCGCACAGCGCGCGCAGCCACTGCACGGCCTCCTTCTGGATCACATTGAAACCGCCCTCGCCCTGCACCGGCTCGAACACGATGGCCGCCACGCGCGAAGGCTCGATGTCGCACTTGAACAGTTGCTCCATCGCGTGCTTCGACTCGTCGAGCGAGGCACCCTGGGCGGGGAACGGCACGTGGTAGATCTCGGGCGGGAACGGGCCGAAGCCGGCCTTGTAGGGCTGCACCTTGCCGGTCAGCGCCACCGAGAACATGCTGCGGCCGTGGAACGCGCCACCGAAGGCGATGACGCCGGTGCGCCCGGTGGATGAGCGCGCGATCTTCATCGCGTTCTCGATCGCCTCGGCGCCGGTGGAGAAGAAGGCCGTCTTCACCGGCCCGTCGATCGGCACCAGCGCGTTGATGCGCTCGGCCAGCGCCACGTATTCGGTGTAGGGCACCACCTGGTAGCAGCTGTGCGTGAAGCGCTGCAGCTGCGCCGCGATGGCGGCTTGTACCTTGGGATGCACGTGGCCGGTGTTGAGCACCGCGATGCCGCCCGCAAAATCAATGAAGCGACGGCCCTCGATGTCCCAGAACTCGGCGTTCTTCGCCTTCTCGATGAAGAAGTCGCCGAACACGCCCACGCCGCGCGGCGTGGCGGCCTGCCGGCGCGCGTGCCAGCTGGCGTTGGTGTGCGGGGCGTTCAGGTTTTCGGCTTTCTGCGGCGCGTTCATGGGAGTCTCCTCAGATAGGGCTGTCGATCCGGATCCAGGTGGTTTTCGTCTCGGTGTACTTGTCGAAGGCATGCAGCGACTTGTCGCGGCCCACACCGCTCTGCTTGAAGCCGCCAAAGGGCACGGTGATGTCGTCCTCGTCGTACTGGTTCACGTGCACCGTGCCCGCGCGCAGCGCACGCGCCACGCCGTGCGCCTTGTTGATGTCGCGCGTCCACACCGCCGCCTGGAGGCCGTAGATGTTGCTATTGGCCTGCTTGACCACATCGGCCGCGTCGGTGAACGACAGCACCGAAAGCACCGGGCCGAAGATTTCCTCGCGCGCGATGGTCATGGTGTTGGTCACACCGTCGAAGATGGTGGGCTGCACATACAGGCCACCCTTCACCGGCTCGACCGCTTCGCCGCCGGCCAGCAGCTTCGCGCCTTCCTGCCGGCCGCTGTCGATGTAGCGCAGGACGGTATCGAGCTGGGTCCTGTCGACGATGGCGCCCATGACGGTGCTTTTCTCCAGCGGGTTGCCCGGCTGGTACTGCGGCACCAGCTTCAGGGCCTTCTCCAGGAAAGCGTCCTTGATCGAGGCCTCGACGAACAGGCGCGAGGGCGCGTTGCAACTCTCGCCCTGGTTGAAGAAGATGCTGCCCACCGCCGCCTCCACCGCCTTGTCCAGGTCGGGGCAGTCGGCGAACACGATGTTGGGTGACTTGCCGCCCAGCTCCGTCCAGGCGCGCTTCAAGTTGCTCTGCCCGGCCATCACGTGGATCTGCTTGCCCACGCGCGTGCTGCCGGTGAAGGCGATGCAGTCCACGTCCATGTGCAGCGCGAGCGGGCTGCCGGCCTCGGCGCCATAACCGGGCACCACGTTGAACACGCCGGGCGGGATGCCGGCGGCCAGCGCCAGCTCGGCCAGGCGCAGCGCGGTGAGGGGCGATTTTTCGCTCGGCTTGAGCACCACCGAGTTGCCGGCCGCCAGCGCGGGGGCGATCTTCCAGGCCGCCATGATCATGGGGTAGTTCCAGGGCACGATGACGCCCACCACGCCCACTGGCTCGCGCGTGATCAGCGCCAGCGCGGTGCTGGGCGTGGGCGCGATCTCGTCGTACACCTTGTCCACCGCCTCGCCGTACCAGCGGATGCAGTTGGCCGCACTGTTCACGTCCACGCTGCGCGCGTACTTCACGGGCTTGCCCATGTCCAGGGTTTCGGTGAGCGCGAGTTCGTCGGCCTGGGCGATCAGCTGCTCGGCGAACTTGATCATCACGCGCTTGCGCTGCGCGGGCGCCATGCCGCTCCAGCGGCGGTCCTCGAACGCTGCGCGGGCGGCAGCCACGGCGGCGTCGATGTCGGCCTCGCCGCAGCGCGCCACGGCGGTGAGCAGGCGGCCATCCACCGGGGAGAGGCAGTCAAAGGTCTGGCCGTCGCGCGCGGCGATGCGCTCGCCGTTGATGAAGGCGCGGCCGTCGAAGGAAGGGTCGGTCATGGGGCAGGTTCCGGGTGGCGGGGACACAAAATTGGTCCCATGCTACGCCCGAAATGCGGCCGGCTGCGTATCCACTTTCCCGGCCCGGCAGCGATCCAGTGTCCGGCCCGGAAAAAAGGCCACCCGGGGGTGGCCTTGAGCATCGCTGGTGCGCCCGCTCAGCTCTTGAGCGCCGCCGCAATCTCCCGCTCGCGTCGCCGCGTGGCCCGCGCCACCCAGATCGCGTAGCTCACGATCACGACCGTCACCGTCACGATCAGCAGCGTGGCCGCGGCATAGATGGTCGGGTTGATGCCGCGCCGCGCGTAACCGAAGATCACCTGCGGCAGCGTGTTCACGCCCGGACCGGAGAGGAATTCGGAGATCACCACGTCGTCGAACGAGAGCGTGAACGCCAGCAGGAAGGCCGCCAGCAGGGCCTGGAAGATATTGGGCAAGGTGATGAGGAAGAACACCTGATGCGGCCGGGCCCCCAGGTCCATGGCGGCGTCCTCAATCGCACGGTCCATCTCCAGCAGGCGCGACTGGATCACCACCACGCCATAGGCCATGCCCAGCAGGGTGTGGCCCAGGATGATGGTGAGCATGCCGCGCTGCGGCCAGCCGAACAGGTTCTGCGTGCCCACGGCCAGCAGCAGCAGCGACAGGCCGATGATCACCTCGGGCATCACCAGCGGCGCGTTCACCATGCCGCTGAAGACGGTGCGGCCGAGGAAGCGCCGGTAGCGCACCAGCACGAAGGCCGCGAAGGTGGCGAGCACCGCCGAGAGCAGGCCGGTGATGGCCGCCACCTTGAGCGAGAGCCAGAAGCCTTCGACGATCTTGGTGTCGCGCGTGAGCGCCTCGTACCAGCGCAGCGAGAAGCCGGTGAAGCGCGCATCCTGCCGGGTGCTGTTGAACGAGAACACGATCATGAACACCAGCGGCAGGTACAGGAACGCGTAGACCAGCACGAGCCAGGCCTTGCCGAAGTGCTTTTCAAGAACTTGTTTCATGGTCCTGGTTTCCTTCAGCGCTTGTCCGCAGGATCAGCGCTGTAGTGGTAGTACAGCGCCAGCGGAATCACGATCAGCGCGATCATCACCACGGCCAGCGCGGTGGCGCGCGGCCAGTCGTTGGCGGTGAACATCTCGTCCCACACCACGCGCCCGATCATGAGGTTCTCCGGGCCGCCCAGCAGCGAGGGAATCACGAACTCGCCCACGCAAGGGATGAACACCAGCATGAAGCCGGCGATGATGCCGGCCTTGGACAGCGGCACCGTGATCAGCCAGAAGGCCTTGAACGGCGAGGTGCCCAGGTCATAGGCGGCTTCCAGCAGGCGAAAGTCCATCTTCACCAGGTTCGCGTAGAGCGGCAGGATCATGAACGGCAGGTACACGTAGGTCATGCCGATCAGCATCGACACGTTGGTGTACAGCATGGGGATGGGCTCGCTGGTCAGGCCGATCGACATCAACAGCCGGTTGAGCACGCCCTGGTCGGCCAGGATGCCTTTCCAGGCGTAGACGCGCAGCAGGAATGAGGTCCAGAACGGCAGCATCACCATCAGCAGCAGGGCGGGCCGCACTGCGGCCGGCGAGCGCGCGATGAAGTAGGCGAAGGGGTAGCCGATCACCAGGCACAGCACGGCGGTGCACAGCGCGTACCAGATCGATCGCAGGTAGGCGTCGATGTAGAGCGTGCGGAACAGCGGCGCGCCCTCTTCCGTGCGGAAGATCGCGAGGTAGTTCTCGTACTTGAGGCTCAGGATGCCGCTCACCGGGTCCCAGATGGGCTTGAACGGGCTGATGTCGCTGCCCATGTCCACGAAGCTGATGTACAGCAGGATCAGGAAGGGCAGGAAGAAGAACAGGATCAGCCAGCCATAAGGCACGCCGATGACGAAGCGCTTGCCGGGGACAGGGAGGTTCGTGGCCATGGTCAATCCCTCAGCACGACGCCTGCGCGGTCGTCCCACCAGAAGTACACGTCGTCTTCCCAAGTGATGTCGGAGAGATCGTGGCGCGAGGTGTTGGCCTCGGTGACCTTGACCTTGGTGCCGTCGGTGGCCAGCACGATGTAGGTGTTGTAGGAGCCGAAGTAGGCGATCTCCTTGACCTTGCCGGTGAACAGGTTGGGACCCGCGTCGTCCGGTCGTCGCTTGCTGATCTCGATCTTCTCGGGCCGCACGGCGATCGCCACCGGCATATGGAGCGTGCCGCTCACACCGTGGCCGACCTGGATCTCCCCGATGCCGGTGGTGGCTGCGCAGCGGTCGGTCTCATCCACACTGAGCCGGCCCTCGAACAGGTTGACGTTGCCGATGAAGTCGGCCACGAAGCGGTTGGTGGGGTGTTCGTAGATCTCTTCCGGGCTGCCCACCTGCAGCA
>JAGOCV010000197.1 GCA_017998575.1 Burkholderiaceae bacterium | reverse complement strand
GCCTCGGGCTCGATGGTGGTCGACATCGGCGGCGGCACCACCGAAGTGGGCGTGATATCGCTGGGCGGCATGGTCTACAAGGGCTCGGTCCGCGTGGGCGGCGACCGCTTCGACGACGCGATCATCAACTACATCCGTCGCAACTACGGCATGCTGATCGGCGAGCCCACGGCGGAAGCCATCAAGAAGAGCATCGGCTCGGCCTTCCCGGGCTCCGAGGTGCGCGAGATGGAAGTGAAGGGCCGTAACCTCTCCGAAGGCGTGCCGCGCAGCTTCACCATCTCCAGCAACGAAGTGCTGGAAGCGCTGACCGATCCGCTCAACAACATCGTCTCGGCCGTCAAGAATGCGCTCGAGCAGACCCCGCCCGAGCTGGGCGCCGACATCGCCGAGCGCGGCATGATGCTCACCGGCGGCGGCGCGCTGCTGCGCGACCTCGACCGACTGCTGGCGGAAGAAACCGGCCTGCCGGTGCTGGTGGCCGAAGACCCGCTGACCTGCGTGGTGCGCGGCTGCGGTATCGCCCTGGAGCGCATGGAGCGCCTGGGCAGCATCTTCACGAGCGAGTGAGGGCCACCGGCCACTTGCGCGTCTCGTTCCGTCCGTAGTCCCGACAGGCCCCTTCGATGCCGCTCGGAACACTGGACCGCTCGCCTCCGCCGTTCTTCCGCCAGGGCCCTTCGGCCCTCACGCGGCTGGCCGTCTGCGGTGCGCTCGCACTCTTCCTCATGGTGGCCGACGCACGCCTGCAGATCGCGCGCCCGGTGCGCACCGCGGTGGCGACGGTGTTGTATCCGCTGCAGCTGCTGGTGATGCAGCCGGTGGCGCTGGCCCGCGGCGCCGGCGGCTATTTCGCCAGTCTCGAAGAGGCGCAGCGCGGCCATGCGCAGGCGCTGGAACGGCTGGCCAGCCAGGCCATGCGCGCAGGCCAGGTCGAAGAACTCACGATCGAGAACACACGGCTGCGCCAGTTGCTGGCGCTGCGCGAGCAGTCGTCCACGCCCGCGCATGCGGCCGAGGTGCTGTATGACGCGGCCGATCCGTACTCGCGCAAGATCTTCATCGACAAGGGCTCCCAGGGGGGCATCGTCGAGGGCTCGGCCGTGATGGACGAATCCGGCGTGCTGGGTCAGGTGACGCATGCGCACCCGTTCATGAGCGAGGTCACGCTGGTGGTGGACCGCGACCTGTCGATTCCCGTGCTGAACGCACGAACCGGCGTGCGCAGCATCGCATTCGGCGAGCCGGGCATTGATGGCGGAGTGCTCGAACTGCGCTTCGTCGCGCCCACGGCCGACGTGCAGGAAGGCGACCTCATCACCACCAGCGGTGTCGATGGCGTGTATCCGCCCGGCCTGCCCGTGGCGCGCATCGCGCGCGTGGAGCGGCGGGCCGATTCGGCCTTCGCCCGCATCTATGCCGCGCCGCTGGCGCTGGTGTCCGGCGCGCGCTACGTGCTGGTGCTCGATCCCGTGGGCACCGAGGTGGCCGCGCGCGTGGCCGAGACGCGACGTCCGGTGAACGACGCACGGCCCCCGGCCCGCCAACCCGCACGGAAGGCCTCGCAGCCATGATCATGCGTCCCGGCCAGCAGCTGCTGCTGCCCGCCAATCCGGTTTTCATCTGGAGCAGCCTGATCGTCGCGCTGCTGCTCGACATGCTGCTGGGCATGCTGCTGCCCGCACGCGCGGCGTGGGTGCCCGACGTCGTCGCGCTGGTGATCGTGTTCTGGACGGTGCACCAGCCGCTGCGCATCGGCATCGGCGTGGCCTTCATGCTGGGCCTCGCGCTTGACGTGCACCAGTCGTCGCTGCTGGGCCAGCACGCGCTGGCCTACACGGCGCTGAGCTTTCTGGGCATCACCATCCACCGTCGGCTGCTCTGGTACAGCGTGCCGTCGCAGGCGCTGCAGGTGCTGCCCATCCTGGCGGCTGCGCACCTCATCGCCGTGCTGGCGCGCCTGGCCGCCGGAGACGGCCTGCCGGGCTGGGGCGTGCTGCTGGCGCCCGCCATCGAGGCCCTGCTCTGGCCTGTGGTGAGCGTGCTGTTGCTGGCGCCACAGCGGCGCGCGCCCGATCCCGACGCGAACCGACCCCTGTAACAACCCGACTTCACGGTTGAGCCTTCGGCGCCGAGCGAAGACAATCACGCCGGCCTGCTCCTTCCCCCGCATTCCACGTTTTCCACATGACCATCCTGCGCAACGTCGAGGCCGACCTGTCGCGCTTTCGCCTGCGCGTGCTGGTGATCGGCGGCGTGGTGCTGTTCGCCTTCGGGCTGGTGCTCGCGCGGCTCGTCTATCTGCAGGTCATGCGGCACGACGACCTGGCGGCGCAGGCCGAGAACAACCGCACGGCCATCGTGCCCATCGTGCCCAACCGGGGCCTCATCCTCGACCGCAACGGCATCGTGCTGGCCAGCAACTACTCGGCCTACACGCTGGAGATCACGCCCTCGCGCGCGGGCAACCTCGACGACACGATCGAACGCCTGGGGCAGCTCGTCACCATCGAGCAGCGTGACCTGCGGCGCTTTCGCCGGCTGATGGAGGATTCGCGCAACTTCGAATCCGTGCCGCTGCGCACGCGCCTCACCGACGAGGAGGTCGCGCGCTTCGCCGCGCAGCGCTTCCGCTTTCCGGGCGTGGAAGTCAAAGCGCGCCTGTTCCGCAGCTACCCCTGGGGCGATCTGGCCAGCCACGTGATCGGCTACATCGGCCGCATCAACCAGAACGAGAAGAAGGCCATGGAAGACTGGCCCGACGAGGACCAGGCCAACTACAAGGGCACCGAATACATCGGCAAGCTCGGCGTCGAGCAGAGCCTGGAGCGCCAGCTGCACGGCATCACCGGCGTCGAGCAGATGGAAACCTCGGCCGGCGGGCGCGCCGTGCGCCGCCTGGCGTCGAGCCCGGCCACGCCGGGCGATGGCGTGGTGCTGTCGCTCGACATCAAGCTGCAGAAGCTGGTCGAAGATCTGTATGGCGACCGCCGCGGCGCGCTGGTGGCGATCGACCCGCGCAACGGCGAGGTGCTGGCCTTCGTCTCCAAGCCCACCTTCGATCCCAACCTGTTCGTCGAGGGCATCGACCAGGAAAACTGGTCCGCGCTCAACGAGTCGATCGACCGCCCGCTGCTCAACCGCGCGCTGCGCGGCACCTATCCCCCGGGCTCCACATACAAGCCCTTCATGGCGCTGGCTGCGCTCGAAGGCGGCTACCGCCGCGCCGGCGACACCATCAACGACCAGGGCTCGTGGACATTCGGCGGCCACACCTTCCGCAGCCACGGCGATGGCGGCCTGGGTGTGGTCGACATGCACCGCTCCATCGTCGCGTCGAGCAACGTCTACTACTACTCGCTGGCCAACGACATGGGCGTCGATGCCATGCACGACTTCATGAAGCCGCTGGGCTTCGGCCAGGTCACCGGCATCGATATCAACGGGGAAGTTCGCGGCGTGCTGCCCAGCCAGGCCTGGAAGCGCGCCGCATACAAGCGGCCCGAGCAGCAGCGCTGGTACGCGGGCGAAACCATCTCGCTGGGCATCGGGCAGGGCTACAACACTTTCACCATGCTGCAGCTGGCGCAGGCCACGGCCATCCTGGCGGCCGGTGGCATCAAGCACCAGCCGCATCTGGTCCTGGCGACGGAAGACGCCGTGACGCGGGTCCGCACGCTGGCGGTGCGGGCGCCGGCCGAAAACCTGGGCTTCAAGCCCGAGAACGTCGCCGTCATCAAGCGCGCGCTGGTGGGCGTGACGCAGGAGGGCACGGCGACGCGCGTGTTCGCGGGCGCGGCCTACCTGTCGGGCGGCAAGACCGGCACCGCGCAGGCCGTCACCATCGGGCAGAAAGACCGCTACAACGCGGCCAAGCTCGAGGAACACCAGCGCGACCACGCCGTGTACATGGCGTTCGCGCCGGCCGACAACCCCACCATCGCCATCGCCCTGATCGTCGAGAACGCGGGCTGGGGAGCGCAGGCCGCCGCACCGATCGCCCGCCGCGTGTTCGACTACTGGGTGGCCGGGCAGTACCCCAATCCCGAAGACATGGCGGCCGTGCGGCGCGGGCAGGGAGGGGCACCCCTCGGCAAGCCCCTGGGCACCGACGCCGCCTGGCCGACGGACGGCGCGCCGCAGTGAGGCTTGCCGTGCGCCTCAGCGCACGAAGGCGTCCCAGCCGGTCTTGAGGATCAGGGCCGACACCACCAGCACGAAGACGCCGCGCACGAAACCCGCGCCATGCCTGAGCGCCAGCCGCGTGCCCAGCAGGCTGCCCGCCACGTTGGCCACGGCCAGTGCCGCCGCGTAGTGCCACCACACGTGGCCCTTGGCCGCGAACAGGATCAATGCGGCCAGGTTGGTGGCGGTGTTGAGCACCTTGGACGAGGCCGCGGCATTGAGGAAGTCATAGCCGAGCCAGCGCACGAACAGGAACACCATGAAGCTGCCCGTGCCCGGCCCGAAGAAACCATCGTAGAAGCCGATGCCGCCACCCACCACCATGGCGGCGAGCGCCTCGCGCCGGCCCTCGAAGCGCGGCGCATGCACGCGGCCCAGGTCCTTGCGCGCGAGGGTGTAGGCCAGCACGCCGATGAGCACGAAGGGCAGCAGCTGGCGCAGGAAACTGGCCGAGATCACCGTCACCGTCCACGCGCCGATGAAGGCGCCCGCGAAGCCGGCGCCCGCGCCCCACAGCACGGCGCGCCAGCGCATCTGCACGCGATGCGCGAACTGCCAGGCGGCGAACGCCGTGCCCCAGACGCCTGCGCTCTTGTTCATGCCCAGCAGCGTGGCTGGCGGCGCCGCGGGGAAGGCGGCAAACAGGGCGGGCACGAGGATCAGGCCGCCGCCGCCCACGATGGCGTCGACGAAACCGGCCAGCCCGGAGGCCAGCGTGACGATGAGGAGTTCCATGGCGGGCGCGATTATGGCCAACAGCCGGGGGCCCGATGGCGATCCCCAAAAAGAAAAGGCGCCGTCGAAGCGGCGCCTTGGAAAAAAAGCATCTCTTGGGGGATGCCGGGAAATATTGTGCTAGTTCTGCTGTGTGTCTCCTCGGTCCCTCGCCCTCACGGGCAAGACTGCGGCCCGTTGCGAGTGGTAAGAATGTAATCGGATGCACCGAGCGGGTGCACTAGGACTAACCCGTGCGTCTGCAGGGTGCATGGCGTGATGCAGTTCACGGGCGAAACTGGTCGTGCTGCAGTTTTTTACATTTGGCACGACTCATGCATCGGCGCCCGAACTGCAAACACAAACAGAGGCGCACGGCATGAAGTTCTTCGCGTGGAAGGCCCTGGTTCGTTGGGTGATGGCCGCAGCGATGGTGCTGGCCATGGCATCAGGCGTGCAGGCGCAAGACGCGCCTGCCGCAGCTGGCGAGCCGCCAGCGCGGCCGGCACTGGTGGCGGCCGATTCGATCAGCGGGGCCGATACGGCCTGGATGCTCACATCCACCGCGCTGGTCCTGCTCATGACGCTTCCTGGCATCGCACTGTTCTATTCCGGACTGGTGCGCAAGAAGAGCGTCGTCAACACCATGGCCAGTGTGGTGGCCATCGCGGCGCTGATCTCGCTGCTCTGGTACGCGGCGGGCTATTCATGGGCGTTCACCCCGGGCAACGCCTTCATCGGCGGCGCATCGCGCATGTGGTTCTCGGGCCTCGACTACCTGCTGGAAGCCGGCCGGCTCAGCGTGAGCCACATCGCGCCACGCATTCCCGAGTCGCTGTATTCGATGTTCCAGCTGACCTTCGCCATCATCACGGCGGCGCTGGTGGTGGGCGCCTTCGTGGAGCGCATGCGCTTCTCGGCCATGCTGTGGTTCATCGGCCTGTGGTCGCTGTTCGTCTACGTGCCGATCGCACACTGGGTATGGGAGCCAGGCGGCTGGCTGGCCCGCATGGGCGCGCTCGATTTCGCGGGCGGTGCCGTGGTGCACATCAATGCGGGCGTGTCGGGGCTGGTGTGCGCCTACGTCCTGGGGCCGCGCCTGAACTACGGACGCGAGCCGTTCGAGCCCTACAACCTCGCGCTCACCATGGCAGGGGCCGGCATGCTGTGGGTGGGCTGGTTCGGCTTCAACGCCGGCTCGGCCGTCGCGGCCGACGGTCGCGCCGGGCTCGCGATGGTGGCGACCCATATCGCCGCCTCGGCGGGCGCGCTCACCTGGATGCTGGGCGAATGGATCATGCGTGGCCGCCCCTCGCTGCTGGGCCTGTGCTCGGGCCTGGTGGCTGGCCTGGTGGCGATCACGCCGGCCGCCGGCTTCGTCACGCCGCGCTCGGCGCTGCTGATCGGCGCGGTGGCCGGAGTGGCCTGCTACTGGGGCGCCACCGGCCTCAAGCGCCTGCTGCGCGCCGACGACTCGCTCGACGTATTCGGCGTGCACGGCGTGGGCGGCATCGTGGGCTCGCTCATGACGGGCCTGCTGGCCAGCAAGACGGTGGCGGGCGTGGAGGGCGACCTGCTCACGCAGCTGATCAGCGTCGTCGCCGTGGCGGCGTACAGCGCCGTTGGCACGGCCCTGTTGCTGGGGCTCACGATGGTGATCGTCGGCCTGCGGGCCGACGAGCAATCGGAGCAGGTCGGACTGGACATCGCCCAGCACCGCGAACGCATCGGTCATTGAACCGGTTGTGCAGGAGAGCGCCGACATGTCCCTTTCTCCCAGCGACCGGGTTGCCATCGCCGCCCACCTTCATGTGTTGCTGCGCCGGCGCACGGGCCGCGTCACCGACACCGAATGGATGGCCGTGAACGAGGACTACGCGCGTGCCATGGTGGCGTTCGCCCGCGAGCGCGCCGCCGAGGACAACGCGCCCGAGCTCGAGGAGTGGGCGCAGCGACTGGAGCGCGCCTGGGACGCACCGCTTGACCAGGCGCGCCAGTCGTTCATGGAATCGGCCATGCGCACCGTGGCCATGCGTCCGGGCGAGGCGGCGGGCGCGAGGCCCGCGCCGGGCGGCAAGCCTCCCGGCGGCCCGCCGCCACCTGCAGGCGGCAGCCGCTACGTGGGCGGATTACGCTGAAGCCCTCAGGCCGCGGCTGAGGCGCGCGCCTCGGCGCGCATCCAGCCCGCGGCCTTCTCGGCCATCATCAGCGTGGGCGAGTTGGTGTTGCCGCTGGTGATGACGGGCATGGCGCCAGCATCGACCACGCGCAGCCCCGCGATCACGCCACCGCGCCCGTCGCGCACGCGCAGGCGGCTGTCGAGCACGGCCATCGGGTCGCCGTCGCGCCCCATCCGGGTGGTGCCCACGGGGTGGAAGATGGTGGTGGCGATGTCGCCGGCCAGCCGCGCGAGTTCGTCGTCGCTCTGGTACTGCGGGCCGGGCTTCCATTCCTCGGGCCGGAACCGCGCCAGCGCCGGCTGCGCCACGATGCGCCGCGTGACGCGCAGCGAATCGGCCGCCACCTGACGATCCTCGGGTGTGGCCAGGTAGTTGGGCGCGATGGCGGGCGCGTCGGTGAAGTTCGCGCTGCGGATCTGCACCGTGCCGCGG
>JAGOCV010000196.1 GCA_017998575.1 Burkholderiaceae bacterium | reverse complement strand
GTGCAGGGCTATGCGCACGACACCATGCTGCAGAGCTACGTGCTCGAAGTGCACAAGCCCCACGGCCTGGCCAGCCTGGCCGAGCGCCACCTGGGGCGCAGCGGCATCAGCTACGAAGACCTGTGCGGCAAGGGCGCGCACCAGATCCCGTTCAGCCAGGTGGCCATCGACAAGGCCGCCGAATATTCGTGCGAAGACTCGGACCAGACGCTGGACGTGCACCGCAAGCTCTGGCCGCAACTGCAGGCCGACGAGCGCCTGCGGTTCGTCTACGAGCTGGAGATGGCGTCGAGCGAAACCCTGTTCCGCATGGAGCGCAACGGCGTGCGCATCGACGCGCCCACGCTGGCCGCGCAGAGCCATGCGCTGGGCCAGCGCATCCTGCAGCTGGAGCAGGAGGCGCACGAGATCGCCGGCCAGCCCTTCAACCTGGGCAGCCCCAAGCAGATCGCAGACATCTTCTTCACCAAGCTCGGCCTGCCCATCGTCAAGAAGACCGCCACCGGCGCGCCCAGCACCGACGAAGAGGTGCTGGAAAAGCTGGCCGAGGACTATCCGCTGCCGGCACGCATCCTCGAACACCGGGGCCTGTCCAAGCTCAAGGGCACCTACACCGACAAGCTCGCGCAGATGGCGCTGCCGCGCACGGGCCGCGTGCACACGCACTACGCGCAGGCGGTGGCGGTGACCGGCCGGCTGTCGAGCAACGACCCCAACCTGCAGAACATCCCGATCCGCACGCCCGAAGGCCGCCGTGTGCGCGAGGCCTTCGTCGCGCCCGAGGGGCGGCTGATCGCCAGCGCCGACTACTCACAGATCGAGCTGCGCATCATGGCCCACATCAGTGGCGACGAAGCCCTGCTGCGCGCATTCCACGAAGGCCTGGACGTGCACCGCGCCACGGCGGCCGAGGTGTTCGGCGTGGGCGTCGATGAGGTCACGAGCGAGCAGCGCCGCTACGCCAAGGTCATCAACTTCGGCCTGATCTACGGCATGAGCAGCTATGGCCTGGCGCGCAATCTCGGCATCGACAACACGGCGGCCAGGAACTATATCGACCGCTACTTCCAGCGCTTTGCCGGTGTGAAGCACTACATGGACGAGACGCGCGCCAGCGCCAAGGAGCGCGGTTACGTCGAGACAGTCTTCGGCCGGCGCCTCTACCTGCCCGAGATCAACTCGCCCAACGGCCCGCGCCGTGCCGGCGCCGAGCGCGCCGCCATCAACGCCCCCATGCAGGGCACGGCGGCCGACCTGATCAAGCTCAGCATGAACAAGGTGCAGCAGGTGCTGGATGCGGAGAACAACGGCGTGCTGATGATCCTGCAGGTGCACGACGAACTGGTGTTCGAGTTGCCCGCCGACAGGCAAGACTGGGTGCGCCGTGAGATCCCCGCCATCATGGCCGGCGTGGCCGAGCTCAAGGTGCCGCTGCTGGCCGAGGTCGGCGTGGGACCCAACTGGGACAAGGCGCACTGAGCCCGCGCCGCGGGCGGGCTCTCAGGACGCGGCTTCGGCGCGTGTCTTGTAGAGCGCGAGCATGGTTTCGGCGAAGTCCGCCATCAGCGCCTGCGCCCACAGGTCGGCATAGGCGTTGAAGTCGGTGGACAGCCGGTAGCTGATGCGCAGGTGCAGGCGCGTGCGGTCGCCTTCGCGCACCAGCGTGTAGGCGGTGTCGCGCATGTCAAAGTAGGCGCCGCCGATGGCCACGTGGTCGTCCAGCGCGCCGGGCGGGATGGAATCGGGCGCGAAGCGGAAAGTCCAGCGCAGGTGGCGCCCGGGGTCCCAGTCGTGGATGACTTCGTCGAAATGCACGCCCTTGTCCCACTGGATGCGGCGCACGCGGCCCTCGGGCGTGTCTTCCGTCACGGCCTGCAGCGGGCGCGGCACGCCGATGCGGTAGGCCAGCGAGCCGTTCACTTCGTCGGGCCGGATGTTGCGGATGTCGTGCAGGTGCGCCCAGATCTCGTCGGGCGATGCGGCGATGACGATGCTGCGCTCCACCTGTCCCAGATGCTCCGGCCCCGGGCCGCCGGGCAGCGCGAACGCCATCAGCAGCGGCAGCACGGCGAAGCCGTAGGCCGACGGGCGCGGCCAGCGCGTGGCGCGGCAGATCAGGCCCATCACCAGCCCGCCCACCGCCGCCAGAGCCGCGAACAGCGGCACGATGACGATGGCGCAGATGATGCCTTCGATGAGGATGGCGAGCGATCCCATCACCATCAGCGAGCAGGCCGCGGCCGGAGCGCCCAGGTAGTAGGCCACGCTGCGGCGCTCCACGCGTTCGGCCAGATACACCGTGACGGCGCCCACCGCGAACGGCATGCAGAGGATGAAGGGCCCGGCCATGGCGGCCCAGCGTGAGCCGGGATCGCCGCTGAAGACGAGCCGCAACAGCAGCCCGAAGGCGGCGCCAGCCAGGATGGGCGCGAGCTTGCCGAAGGGCAGCAGCGGGCGGGGCTCGGGCCCGGTGCCTGGTGGTGCGATGTTTCCGGCGGTCATGGTGCGATGTGCGTCAGAGGGTGGAAGGTCATGCGTCGCTGCGGGTGAGCAACTGGCTGTAGTGCGTGGGTGCGCGGCCGAGCAGTTGCGCCAGCGTGCCCGGATCGCCCACGTTGTCCTGCGTGAGCAGCGACAGCGCCTGCGTGCCCCAGGGTGTGATGGGCACCCAGTCGCCCATGCGAGCCGACAGCTGCGTCAGCCCGTCGGGCAGCGCCGTCACGTGGGGCGCGCGATGGCCCAGTTGCGTGCGCAGGCTGGCGATGAAGCCGGCCAGCGCCACGGCCTCGGGGCCCGCGCCCTCAAGTTGGCCGCGCATCGCGCGTGCCGGGCCGGCCAGGCGTGCCACGGCTTCGGCCAGTTCGTACACGTGCACCGGCTGCACACGCGCGCGGATGGCGGCGCGCGGCAGCAGCAGCCAGGGCAGTCGTGCGAGGTTCAGGAACAGCTGGCTGCTCTCGCCGCCGGGGCCGAAGACGATGCTGGGCCGCAGCACCACGCCATCGAGCCGGCCGGCGTCATTCAGCGCGAGCAGGGCGCGTTCGGCGGCGAGCTTGGTCTGCGCGTAGTCGGTCGGGTTGCCGTCGATGCCCAGCGCCGAGATGTGGATCACGCGCCGCACACCGGCGCGGGCGCAGGCCTCGAACAGGGCAGCGGGCGCCTCGGCGTGCACGGCCTGCATGGGCCGCCGCGCGCTGCCGCGCAGGATGCCGACCGCGTTGACCACGGCCTCGATGCCGGCCAGGCGGGGCAGCCACGCCTCGGGCGAGAGGTCGCGTGCGAAGTCCATGGACACGTCACCGGCCCTGGCGGCGCGCGAGACGCCGCGCACCACGTCGTGCCCCGCGGCTTCGAGCGCCTGAACGATGTGCCGGCCGATGAAGCCGCGTGCGCCGCAGACCAGGATTCGCATGGTGGGGTTCTCCGAAGTGAAGAGGGTTGTGAGCGGCGAGGTCAGACGCGGCAGCTGTCGCCGTGGCAGCGGGCGCGCCGGTGGGCCGCCTCGGCGGCACGGCGGATGCTGGTCTCGAACAGCATGTGCACCAGCACGCGCGGGATGCGGTGACGGTTGCGCGCCAGCCAGGGGTAGAAGGCATCGGCCAGCCGGCGCAGGCCGGGCAGCCGCAGCGCGCGGCTCACGCCGTTCAGGCCCACGGCCTCGTAGGCCAGCCGGAACACGTCGACGCCGCGGATCACCGTGCCGTCGGCTTGTCGGGCGTGGATGAGGGCGAGCAGTTCGTCCTGCGTGGTGCCGGCCGGGCGGGCGTCGAAGCCGGGTTCGCTCACGTCGACGAACGTCAGCAGACCCCGGTGATCGCGCAGGCGCAGATTGGTCATCTCGGCATTGCACAGCGCGCAGGCCGATTCGTAGTAGACGGTCAGCGGGTAGACGGCGGCGGTCATGGTGGTCCTTTAGAAATTTCAGTATTTACAGAAACTCTCGGGGAAAAAAACTCAACGGTCGGGAGCCGGGGCATCGCTGCCACGCACGAACTTCTGCACGCTCGCGCCCAGGCGCAACACCTTGTCGAGCGTGCCGGGCGACAGCCGCAGCATTTCGTCGGCCCACAGGCCCAGCGATTCCATGAGCTGCAGCGTGGCGCGCACGCGGTCCTGCGCGTCGGCGGTTTCCTGCTCGAAGCCGGGCTGCGCCACCAGCTCGCGCAGCATGCGCACGGTGGGGTCGTATTCGCGCTCCTTGCGCTCGCGCACGACGGTGCGGAACAGTTCCCACACATCGGTGGAAGTTTCGAAATAGTCCCGGCGGTCACCCAGCACGTGGCTGGTGCGGATGAGGTTCCAGTTGAGCAGTTCCTTGAGGCTGGTGCTCACATTGGAGCGCGCCACGCCCAGGGTGTCGGAGATTTCCTCGGCGTGCAGCGCGCGGCCGTGGAAGAACAGCAGGGCATGGATTTGCGACACCGTGCGGTTGACGCCCCAGGCACTGCCCATTTCTCCCCAGTGGACGACGAAGCGGCGGGCGATCGGGCTGAGTTCCATGGCTCGAAGTTTATGGCAACAGAAATTTCTGTCAATACAGAAATTTGGCGCGGCGCTATGGTGCGCGCTGACCTGAGCGGGCCGCGCCCTGGCGGTTGTCCTGAACCAATTCGCACCGTCCGGCTCCATGCAAGGTCGTCAACCCACTGGAGGAGTTACATGCTCGACCGCAACCTGCGTTCCGATTTCGATTCCCTCGTTCCCGGCAAGGCCGGCGAAAACGGCGCCACGCGCCGCACCGCGCTCAAGGCGGCGCTGGGCGTCGGTTATGCCGCCACCGCCATGCCCATCGTCGCCCAGACCGCGATCCGCACGCCGGCCGACGGCCTGACGGCCGGCCAGGTGACCATCGAGGTCGACGGCTTCAAGGTGCCGGCCTACCGCGCCGCGCCCGCCGGCAAGACAGGCCTGCCCGTGGTGCTGGTGATCCAGGAAATCTTCGGCGTGCACGAATACATCGCCGATGTGTGCCGTCGCTTTGCCAAGGCCGGCTACCTGGCCATCGCGCCCGAGCTGTTCGCACGCCAGGGCGACCCGACGCAATACACCGAGACGGCGCGCCTGATGAGCGAGCTGGTGTCCAAGGTGCCCGACGAGCAGGTCATGCGCGACCTCGATGGCGTGGTCGCCTGGGCCGCCGGCAACGGCGGCAACCGCGACAAGGTGGCGATCACCGGCTTCTGTTGGGGTGGCCGCATCACCTGGCTGTATGCGGCGCGTGGCCCGGTGAAGGCCGGCGTGGCCTGGTATGGCCGGCTCGTCGGCAGCCCCAGTGCGCTGACGCCGCGCCACCCGATCGATGTTGTGGGCGACCTCAAGGCGCCCGTGCTGGGTCTGTACGGTGCGGCCGACACCGGCATCCCGCTTGACACGGTTGATAAGATGAAGACCGCCCTGGCCGCCGGTAATGCTGCGGCCCGGGCTTCGCAATTCGTGGTGTACCCTGACGCGCCGCATGCCTTCCACGCCGACTACCGCCCCAGCTTCCGCCAGGGCCCGGCCGAAGATGGCTGGCAGCGCGCGCTGGCCTGGTTCAAGGCCAACGGCGTGGCCTGACCGGCCCCACGTCCTGGCCGACGAGCCGCCCTGCGGGGCGGCTTTTTGCTGGACGGCGCAGGGCGGGGCATGCCACGAAGCGCCTTTCGCGGATTCTTCATGCTGCTACTGATCATCGTTCTCGCAACTCTCGCCGCCGGCATCGGCAGCGTCTGGCTGGCCGCCTTGCTGGGCTTCGCCATGATGGGCCGCTACGCCCAGCATCTGTTGAGCCTGGCGGCTGGTGCCCTGCTGGCCACGGCGTTCATGCACCTGCTACCCGAGGCCTTCGAGGGTGGGGCCGCCGCCCAGCCGCTGTTCGTCGCACTGCTGGTGGGGCTGGTGTTCTTCTTCCTGCTCGACAAGGCCGAGCTGTGGCACCACGGGCACGAACATCATCACGGCGGCGCAGTGGAGCATGCCGAAAGCCAGGCGCAGCACGATCACGCGCATGAGCCGGCCGACGGCCATGGCCATGCGCATGCGCATCCGCACTCGCATGCCCCGCGCCACCACCATCACCATCGCCCTGCCTCCGGCGGGTCATGGGCCATCCTCACCGGTGACAGCGTGCACTGCTTTGGCGACGGCATCCTGATCGCCTCGGCCTTCATCGCCGACGTTCGCCTGGGCGTGGCCGCGGCGCTGGCCGTGCTGGCGCACGAAATTCCGCACCACATGGGTGACCTGGCCGTGCTGCGCCAGAGCAGCGGCGACCGCCGCGCCGCCGTGCTCAAGGTGTCGCTGGCCGGCGCCATCACGCCGCTGGGCGGGCTGGTGGGCTACTTCCTCGTCGATGCGCTGCACGAATACCTGCCGTACTTCCTCGTGATCGCGAGCAGCAGCTTCATCTACGTGGCGCTGGCCGACCTGATTCCGCAACTGCAGAGGCGCCTGGATGCGCGCGCCACTGCGGCCCAGGTGGCCTGGCTGCTGGCGGGCATCCTGCTGGTGTGGGGCGCGAGTTCGCTGGCGCACAGTCACGGCGGGCACGAGCATGGCCAGGGCTTCTCCCATCCGCCGCACATCGGCCACACCGAAGGAGATGGCCATCGCCACTGAACCCTTCACGCGCGAAGCGCCGCCGCGTGCACGGCGGCCGCTGTGGCTGCGCATTGCGCTGTGGCTGCTGCTCATCGCGATGCTGCTGCTGGCGCTGGCGTATGCCGGCGCCTGCGCCTACCTCTGGTCGCGGCAGGAGTCGCTGCTGTTCCGCCCGGTGCCGCTGGCGGCGGACCACGTGCTGGCGCGCGCGCCCGACGTGCGCGAGATCACCGTGCCCGTGCCCGGCGCGCAGCTGTCGGTGCTGCGCCTGACTCGCCCGGGCGCGCGCGGCGTGGTGTTCTACCTGCACGGCAACTCCGGCAACCTCGAGCGCTGGTTCGCCGAGGCCGACTTCTACCGCCAGGCCGGTTTCGATCTGGTGATGATGGATTACCGCGGTTTCGGCAAAAGCACGGGGCACCTGCAGAACCAGCAGCAGTTGCTGGACGACGTGCGCGCGGTCTGGCGCGCCGTGGCGCCCGACTACGCGGGCCGCCGCATCGTGATCGCCGGGCGCTCGCTCGGCACCGGGCTGGCGGCGCAGCTATCGTCCGAACTCACGGCCGCGGGCGCGCCCGCCGATCTCACGGTGCTGGTGTCGCCCTACACCAGCATGGTGGCGATGGCGCTGCGCCAGTACCCGTGGGTGCCGGGCTTCCTGTTGCGGTATCCTCTGCCCACCGCCGAATGGCTGGAGCAGGTGGGTGGGCCGGTGCTGATCGTCCACGGCGATGCCGACGCGCTGATCCCGCTCGCGCATGCGCAGGAACTGAAAGAGCGCGTGCCACGCGCGCAACTGGTGGTGGTGCCGGGCGCCACCCATTCCAGCATCGAAATCCACGGCGGGCGTTTCCACCAGGCGATGGGCGCCGCGCTGGCGGCGCTCTGACCGCCGCCCGGCCGGTGCCGCTCAGGCGGGCGGCGTGCGCTCGAACGAGAAGCGGAAGGTCGCGCCGTCGTCCACGCGGCCGCGGCCGCTGATGCCG
>JAGOCV010000195.1 GCA_017998575.1 Burkholderiaceae bacterium | reverse complement strand
GCCGCATCAGCCTGGGCATGAAGCAGTGCAAGGCCAACCCGTGGCAGGAATTCGCGCAGAACACCAAGCGCGGCGACCGCGTCAAGGGCCCGATCAAGTCGATCACCGACTTCGGCGTGTTCGTGGGCCTGGCTGCCGGCATCGACGGCCTGGTGCACCTGTCTGACCTCTCGTGGAACGAAGCCGGCGAAGCGGCCGTGCGCAACTACAAGAAGGGCCAGGAAGTCGAAGCCATCGTGCTGGCCGTGGACGTGGACCGTGAGCGCATCTCGCTGGGCATCAAGCAGCTCGACGGCGATCCGTTCTCGACCTTCACTTCGGTGAACGACAAGGGCCAGATCGTGACCGGCAAGGTCAAGACGGTGGACCCGCGCGGCGCCGAGATCGACCTGGGCAACGACGTGATCGGCTACCTGCGCGCTTCGGAAATCTCCCGCGACCGCGTGGAAGATGCCCGCAACGTGCTCAAGGAAGGCGACGAAGTCACGGCCGTGGTGGTGAACGTGGATCGCAAGACCCGCAACATCCAGCTGTCGGTCAAGCAAAAGGACATGGCCGACGAGCAAGGCGCCATGGCCAACCTGAGCCAGCAGTCGGCCCGCGAGAACGCCGGCACGACCAGCCTGGGCGCCCTGCTGCGCGCCAAGCTGGACAACTCGGACAAGCAGTAATCGCATGCGGCACGGCCGCGCCGCTCTGGCGGCGTGGCCGTGTCCGTGAACGACACAACCGAAACCCTCCGAGTCCATGACCCGTTCCGACCTCGTCGAAGAACTGGCCGCGCGTTTCAGCCAGCTCACGCATCGCGACGCAGAATTCGCCGTCAAGACCATTCTTGATGCGATGAGCGACGCGCTCGTGCGCGGGCATCGCATCGAGATCCGTGGCTTCGGCAGCTTCTCCGTGAATCGGCGCCCGCCGCGCATGGGCCGCAACCCGCGCAGTGGCGAGAGCGTCCACATCCCCGAAAAGCGGGTGCCGCACTTCAAGCCGGGCAAGGCCCTGCGTGAAGCGGTGGACCGCCGCACCGAGGAGATGGGCGGCGTCGCGCCGCAATAACCCGATACCGGAGGCCTCCGTCGAGTGGCCTAGAATTCTTCTCGCCGCTCGAGGAGATGCATGAAATACCTCTCGTGGCTGCTCAAGGCAGCCATTTTTTTTACCCTTTTCGCTTTCGCGCTGAACAACCAGCACGAGGCAACGGTGCATTTCTTCTTCGGCACGCAATGGCGCGGCCCGCTGGTGCTGATCGTGCTGGCGGCCTTCGCGCTCGGCCTGGCCGGTGGCGTCCTGGCCATGGTGCCGCGCTGGTGGCATCACCGCCGCGTGGCCGTGCGCGCGCAGGCTGCCGGCCCCACCGTCGCCGCAACGCCCCCGCCGTCGGCCCCCGTCATCCCCGCAGTCGTAACCACCCTGGCGCCCGAACAGCATGGAGTTTGATTTCAGCTGGCTGCTGCTGGGTCTGCCCGTCGCCTTCGCGCTGGGATGGCTGGCGTCCCGCTTCGACCTGCGCCAGCTGCGCATCGAAAACCGCAACGCGCCTCGCGCTTATTTCAAAGGCCTGAACTTCCTGCTCAACGAACAGCAGGACCAGGCCATCGACGCCTTCATCGAGGCCGTCCAGAACGACCCCGACACCTCCGAACTGCACTTCGCGCTGGGCAACCTGTTCCGCCGCCGCGGCGAATACGACCGGGCCGTGCGGGTGCACGAGCATCTGCTTTCGCGCGCCGACCTCTCGCAGGCCGATCGCGACCGCGCGCAGCACGCGCTGGCGCTCGACTTCCTCAAGGCCGGCCTGCTCGACCGGGCGGAAGACGCACTGCGCCGCCTGGAAGGCACGGCCTTCGAAAACCAGGCACGGCTCGCGCTCCTGGCCATCTACGAGCGCTCGCGCGACTGGAGCCAGGCCGCCGAGATCGCACGCCGGCTCGACGGCAGCGACCAGGCCAGCTTCGGCGGCCGCCGCGCGCATTACCTGTGCGAGCAGGCCGCAGGCCATGTGGCCGGCGGCCGCGACGTCCAGGCCCGCGAACTGCTGGAGCAAGCCGTTGCCACCGCGCCCGCCGCACCGCGCGCCCGTATCGAACTGGCCTCGCTGCTGATGCGCGACGGCCTGGCCGACGACGCGTGGCGGCACCTGCGCACGCTGGTGGATGCCTCGCCCATCAGTCTTCCGTTGTTCGCGCGCGAGTTGGTCGAGGCCGCGCAGGCCAGTGGTCACGAGACCGAGGCACGCGACCTCTTGCTGGCCAGCTACGCACAGTCGCCCTCGCTCGATCTGGTCGAGGCACTGATCCTCTCGGGTGCGCCTCTTCCCGCACCCGGTGCCGACACGCCCACCGCGACCGCCTGGTATGCCGAGCACCTGCGCCGCGAGCCTTCGCTCGTCGCCGCATCGCGCTGGCTGTCCAGGGAGCGGCTCGAATCGGAGCAGTTGCATCCGCAGGTGCAGCGCGCGCTGGACCATGCGGCCAAGCCCCTCATGCGCTACCGATGCGCCGCCTGCGGCTTCGAGGCGCAGAGGCATTTCTGGCAATGCCCGGGTTGCCAGGCCTGGGACAGCTACCCGGCCCGGCGCGTCGAAGAACTCTGACCCTTGCGCATGCGTGCGATGCAGGACGCGTCGCACTCTCCTGAAACACGAATTCGTAAAACTCTGCAAGGCTGCCGATCCGGGTCTGCCGTGCACGGACAAGATGCGGCCTCGCTGCCGCAAGCCGGTGGCGAAAGCGGGCGCGGCGCCTGCCGGCCCATCATGTCATTCAGGAGGAAAACACCCATGCGCATCATCAAGACGGGCCTGCTGGCCACCCTCGCCCTCTGGGCCGGCCTGGCGTTCGCCGCCCCGGAAGTCAACAAGGCCACGGCGGCCGAACTCGACGGCATCAAGGGTATCGGCCCGAGCCTGTCGTCACGCATCCTCGATGAGCGAAAGAAAGGCGACTTCAAGAGCTGGGCCGATCTGCGCGCCCGCGTGAAAGGTATCGGCGACAAGAACGCCGCCAAGTTCTCGGGCGAGGGTCTGACCGTCAACGGCGAGTCCTACAAGGCCGCGGCCGCCGACAAGTCCGCTGCCGCGGCCAAGGCGAAGCCCTGACCGGACAGCAGGCCCGGCGGCAACACCGACTGCGGCCTGCAACCCACGGAAAACGGCGCACGGCCTTCGGGCTGTGCGCCGTTCCTGTTTGCTCAGCGCCCGGCGGGCGGCTCGTCAGCGGCTCAACACAACGCTTGCGATCAGGCCGGTGGCGATGGCCACGAGCGCGAAGTCGCGGCCGTCACGATCGCGCACCCATTGATGCCCGCGCGGCGGCGCCGCCAGCCGGTGGGCTCGCCAGTCCGTCACCACGTATTGCGGCGCACGGTAGGCGGCCGGCATGCGCTGGCCGCGGTGATAGCGCGCGAAGCGTCGCTCGTCGACGTGCACGTAGCGCACCGGGGCCGCGTGGCGCGGCGGCGGGGCATAGCGCACAGGCGGCGCGTGGCGCACTTCGCCAGGCCGCACGACGACGACGCGTTCGGCCGGCGGTGCGTGGCGCGGCTGGGCGGTGGCGACGGCCGACAAGCCCATCGATGCAGCCAGCGCCGGGTGATCTTGCTCGCGGTGTTCATGGCGTTTCCTTTCGGAGATGAAGAGCCTTCATCGTCCGGTCGCCACGTGAACTTCCGGTAAACACAAGGCAAAGGAAATCGCCAGCTTGTGGCAAGACTGTCTGGCAGATGAAGTGCCGGTGAACGGTGCGCACAAGCCGCCACGCGCCCAGCGGCGCACGCTCAGATCGCCACGAGCTGGCGGATGCCTTTGGACTTCATCTCGGCGCCGGGGCCACGCGCAATGACCTCGCCACGCTCCATCACGAGGTAGTCGTCCGCCAGTTCCTCGGCGAAGTCGTAGTACTGCTCGCACAGCAGGATGGCCATGTCGCCGCGGTCGGCCAGCATGCGGATCACGCGGCCGATGTCCTTGATGACGCTGGGCTGGATGCCCTCCGTGGGCTCGTCGAGGATCAACAGGCGCGGTCCGGGCGCGAGCGCCCGCGCGATGGCCAGTTGCTGCTGCTGCCCGCCCGACAGATCGCCACCGCGCCGGTGCAGCATCTGCTTGAGCACCGGGAACAGCTCGTACAGCTCGGCCGGCACCGGCGTGGAACCGCTGCGATAGGCCAGCCCCATGCGCAGGTTTTCTTCCACCGTGAGGCGCGCGAAGATCTCGCGGCCCTGCGGCACGAAGCCGATGCCGGCGCGTGCGCGTTCGTAGGGCGTGGCGTCATGGATGGACCGGCCGTCGAATTCGATGCTGCCGGTCTTGATCGGCACCAGGCCCATGAGGCTCTTGAGCAGCGTGGTCTTGCCCACGCCGTTGCGGCCTAGCAGCACGGTGACCTTGCCCAGTCGGGCTTCGAGGCTGACGTCGCGCAGGATGTGCGAGCCGCCGTAGTACTGGTTGATGTTCTTGACGGTCAGCATGTCGGGCTTGCGGGTGTGGTGGTGGGCTGCCGGTGGGCGGAGGCTGGCCGGGAGCGGCGCACCACGCCAGAGACGATCTCATCGCCCAAGATAGACCTCGATCACACGCTCGTCGGCCTGCACCTCGTCCAGCGTGCCCTGCGCCAGCACCGAGCCGTCGCACAGCACGGTGACGATCTCGCTGATGGCCCGGATGAACGACATGTCGTGCTCCACCACCATCAGCGAGTGCTTGCCCTTGAGCGAGAGGAACAGCTCGGCCGTGCGCGCGGTTTCCTCGTCGGTCATGCCGGCCACGGGTTCGTCGAGCAGCAACAGCTTCGGATCCTGCATGAGCAGCATGCCGATCTCCAGCCACTGTTTCTGGCCATGGCTGAGGTTGCCCGCCATGCGCGTCACGCTGCCCGCCAGGTGGATCGTGTGCAGCACCTCGGCGAGCCGGTCGCCCTGGGCCGAGTCGAGCCTGAACAGCATCGACGTCTTCACGCCCTTGTCGGTCTTGAGCGCGAGCTCGAGGTTCTCGAACACCGTGAGCTGCTCGAACACCGTGGGCTTCTGGAACTTGCGGCCGATGCCCAGTTGGGCGATCTCGGGCTCGTTGTGGGCCAGAAGGTCGATGGTGCTGCCGAAATAGACCTGTCCTTCGTCTGGCCGGGTCTTGCCGGTGATGATGTCCATCATCGTGGTCTTGCCCGCACCGTTGGGGCCGATGATGCAGCGCAGCTCCCCCGGGGCGATGTCGAGGTTGAGCCTGTTGATGGCCTTGAAGCCGTCGAAGCTCACGCTCACGTCTTCCAGATACAGGATGCGGCCGTGCGTGACGTCCACCTCGCCGGCCACATGCGGGCGTGCGTAGCCGGCACTGCGTCCGCCCGATTCGGTTTCGGTCTTGAGTTTCTCGATGCGCGCCGCCACCCGCTGCGCGCCTTGCTCCAGCAGATCGGGCGTCATGGTCTGGCTCCTTCGGCGCCGGCCTCGTGCGCGCGGCTCTCGGCCAGGGCCTGCGTCGGCGGCGGTGCGACGGCGCCCTTGACGAACTTGCTGCCACGCCGCGCCAGCAGCTGGCGCACCAGGCCCGCCACGCCCTGCGGCAGGAACAGCGTCACCGCAATGAACAGCAGGCCCAGGAAGTAGAGCCAGTACTCGGGAAAGGCCACGGTGAAATAGCTCTTGGCGCCGTTGACGAGGAAGGCGCCGACGATGGGGCCGATCAGCGTGGCGCGACCGCCCACGGCCGCCCATATGGCGATCTCGATCGAATTGGGCGCGGACATTTCGCTGGGGTTGATGATGCCCACCTGCGGCACGTAGAGCGCGCCGGCCACGCCGCACATCATGGCCGACAGGGTCCAGATGGTGAGCTTGTAGGCGAGCGGGTTGTAGCCCGAGAACATCACGCGGCTCTCCGCATCGCGGATGGCCTGCAGCACCCGGCCGAACTTCGAGGTGACGAGCCAGCGCGAGAACAGGAAGAAGCCCAGCAGCGTGAGGCCGGTGATGACGAAGAGCGTCATGCGCATCTGCTGCGTGGCGATCGGGATGTCGAGAATCCGCTTGAAGTCGGTGAAGCCGTTGTTGCCGCCGAAGCCAGTCTCGTTGCGGAAGAACAGCAGCATGGCGGCGAACGTCATCGCCTGCGTGATGATGGAGAAGTACACGCCCTTGATGCGGGAGCGGAAGGCGAAGTAGCCGAACACGAACGCGAGCAGTCCCGGCACCGCCACCACCATCAGCGCCTGGAAGAGGAACGAGTCGCTGAACGTCCAGTGCCAGGGCAGCGCCTTCCAGTCGAGGAACACCATGAAGTCGGGCAGCTCGCTCTTGTAGTTGCCGTCCAGGCCGATCTGGCGCATGAGGTACATGCCCATCATGTAGCCGCCCAGGGCGAAGAACAGGCCGTGTCCCAGCGACAGGATGCCGGTGTAGCCCCAGATCAGGTCCATGGCCAGCGCGCAGATGGCGTAGCACATGATCTTGCCCAGCAGCGCCACCATGAAGTCGCTCATGTGGAACAGGCTGCCCTCGGGCACCACCATGTTGGCCAGCGGCGCGACGGCGCACACGAAGACCAGCGCCACGAGGAAGCCGCTCCAGCCGCGGCCGGACATCAGCGGCGCCTTCGACGGCAATTGCAGGGTCGTCGGGCTCATGCTTCTCTTCCTTTTATTGCGAAGATGCCCTGGGGACGCTTCTGGATGAACACGATGATCAGCACCAGCACGGTGATTTTGGCCAGCACGGCGCCCGTCCAGCCTTCGAGCAGCTTGTTGAGGATGCCCAGGCCCAGCGCCGCGTACACGGTGCCGGCCAGCTGGCCCACGCCGCCCACCACAGCCACCATGAAGGCATCGACGATGTAGGTCTGGCCGAGGTCGGGCCCCACGTTGCCGATCTGGCTGAGCGCACAGCCCGCCAGGCCCGCGATGCCCGAGCCCAGCGCGAACGCATAGGTGTCCACGCGCGCCGTGTTCACGCCCATGCACGAAGCGATCGGGCGGTTCTGCGTGACCCCGCGCACGAACAGGCCCAGCCGCGTGCGGCTGATGAGGAACGCCACGCCCGCCAGCACCAGCGCCGCGAAAAGCACGATGAGCACGCGGTTCCACGGCAGCGACAGGTTGGGCAGCAGTTGCACGCTGCCGCTCATCCACGCCGGGTTTTCCACGCCGACGTTCTGCGCGCCGAAGAGGCTGCGCACGCCCTGCATCAGCATCAGGCTGATACCCCAGGTGGCCAGCAGCGTCTCCAGCGGGCGGCCGTAGAGGAAACGGATCACGCTGCGCTCCAGCGCCGCGCCCACCAGTGCCGACGCCATGAACGACACGGGGATGGCGGCCACCAGGTACCAGCCGAACGCGGCCTCCGGCAACCAGCGCTGAAACAGCCCCTGCGTGACGTAGGTGGCGTAGGCGCCGATCATCATCAGCTCGCCGTGCGCCATGTTGATGACGCCCATCAGGCCGTAGGTGATGGCCAGGCCCAGCGCCACCAGCAGCAGCACCGAGCCCAGGCTGATGCCCGAGAACAGCTGACCCAGGCGCTCACCCCAGGCCAGGGCTTCGCTCACCACCTTGAGCGAGGCCGTAAGTTGTGCCTTGACCTCGGCGTCTTCCTCGACGGTCAGGCGCTCGTTGAGCAGGAGGCGCGTGTTGGTGCTGCGCGCGGACTCGAGCAGTTTGGCGG
>JAGOCV010000194.1 GCA_017998575.1 Burkholderiaceae bacterium | reverse complement strand
GCCGATGGCCGTGCCGTGCTGGAGGGCATCGGGCTCACCGTGCACTCGGGCGAGATCTACGGCATCGCCGGCGTGGGCGGCAACGGCCAGGGCGAACTGGCGGCCGCAATCCTCGGCCTGCCCGGTGACAACCCCAGGAGCGGCAGCGGCTCCATCGAACTGGCCGGCACGGGCGAGGTGCAGCGCCTCTCGCCCGCGCGGCGGCGTGCGCTGCAGGTGGCCGCGATTCCGGCCGACCGCTACACGTTCGCGCTGGCCGGCAGCTTGTCGATCGCCGAGAACTTCGGCATCGGCCAGGTGCACACCGGCCGCTATGGGCCGCTGGCCTGGCTGGCGCGCCGCCACATGGCCTCCGATGCGCGAGAGGCCGTGGCCGCCTTCGACGTGCAGGGCGTGCGCTCGCCCGCGCAGAAGGCCGCGCTGCTCTCGGGCGGCAATGCGCAGAAGCTGGTGATCGCGCGCGAGTTCAGCAAGTCCCCGCGCCTGGTGGTGGTGCACAGCCCCAGTCGCGGCCTGGACGTGCGCGCCAGCGCCGAAGTGCATGCCCGCCTGCTTGCCGCGCGCGACGCGGGCGCGGCGGTGCTGCTGATCAGCGAAGACCTCGACGAAGTCCTGCAGCTGGCCGACCGCATCGGCGTGATGAACCGCGGCCGTCTGGTGGCCGAATTCGGACAGCCCGCCGATCGCCAGGCGATTGGCGAGGCCATGGTCGGACATGACTGAGCTCCCCCCCGTTTCTTGCTCACTTCGTGTAGCCGAATCCCCCCTCGGGGGGGCGCGCCCGATGGCCCGGCGAAGCCGGTTCCATGGGTGCCAGCGAACCGGCACCACGACACCACCCGAAGCGTGATTTCGCCCCGCACTTCCATGTCCATCTCTTCCCCCACGCTCCAACCCGCTCACGTGCCGCTGCTCTCGCGCCGCTACACGCTGGAGATCCGCCAGCAGATGGCATGGCACTGGCAGGCGGTGGTGCTGGCGCTGGCCGTGGCGGCCGGGCTGCTGGTGTCGGGCGCGATCCTGGTGGCGGCGGGCGTGCCGGCCGGAGAGCTGTTCAACGAGTTCGTGGTCGCCACGCTGTTCGACGCGCAGAGCCTGCAGGCCGTGCTGTTCCAGGCCGCGCCGATGATCCTGGTGGGCCTGGCGGCGTGCATCGCGTTCCGCGCGCGCTTCTGGAACCTCGGGCTCGAGGGCCAGATGATCTGGGGCGGCATCGGCGCCACCGCCGTGTCGATCTTCGGCATCGGGCCCGAGGGCTCGCGCCTGGTGCTGATGTTCTGCGCCGCCGCGCTGGGCGGGCTGCTGTGGGCGCTGGGGCCGGCGCTGCTCAAGCTCAAGCTGGGCGTCAACGAGATCATCTCCAGCCTGATGCTGAACTACGTGGCGGCCAACGTCCTGCTGCATCTGGTCTATGGCGCGTGGAAAGACCCGAAGGATTCGTTCCCGTACTCGCCACAGTTCCGCAGTTTCGAGCGGCTGCCTGAATTCCTCGGCCCCTCGGGCGCGGCCGTGACGCTGGCACTGGTGGCGATGCTGGCCGCCTGGTGGTTCGTGCGCGCCAGCCGCGCGGGCCTGTACCTGCGCTTCGTCGACGCCAACCCGCGCGTGGCCGGCACGCAGGGTGTGCCGGTGCAGGCCATGATCCTGGGCGCGGTGCTGGTATCGGGCGCGATGGCGGGTGTAGGCGGCTTCCTGGTGGCCGCCGGGCAGGAGGGACGGCTCACACAGGCCTTCTACCAGGGCTACGGCTTCTCGGGGATCCTCATCGCCTTCCTCGCGCGCAACCACCCGGTGGCAGCGACCGTGGTGGCGCTGCTGGTGGCGCTGCTGTTCGTGGCGGGCCGCAGCCTGCAGGTGTTCTATCAGGTGCCGTTCGCGATGACGCAACTGATCCAGGCCATCATCGTGATCGCCGTGGCCTCGTCGGATTTCTTCATCCGCCACCGCCTTCGCCGAAGCGCCTGAGGAGCTCGCCATGGACCTGATCGGACACTGGATCGCGAGCATTCCCGATTTCGCCGTGCCGTATGCACTGGCGGCGCTGGGGCTCATCATTGCCGAGCGCGCGGGCGTGCTGTCACTGGGCGCGGAGGGGCTGATGCTGGTGGGTGCGCTGACGGCCATCGGCACGCAACTGGCACTGGGTGCCACCGGGATCTCGCTGCTGGCGGCCATGCTGGCCGCCAGCGCGGTGTCGGTGCTGTTCGCGGTCATGGTGGTGTGGCTGCGCATCAACCAGGTGATCGCGGGGCTGGCGCTGGTGTTCTTCTGCCAGGGGCTCACCAGCCTGCTGGGCACCTTGCTCGGATGGACCAACCAGCCGGTCACCTCGATGGGCGCGGTGGCGCTCGGGCCGCTGGCGCAGATGCCGGTGATCGGCGGCCTGTTCCGCCAGAACCCGGTGGTGTATCTGATGCCGTTCATCTTCCTGGCCGTGGTGTGGTTCCTGCTGCGCACCACGCCCGGCCTCAAGCTGCGCGCCGTGGGCGAGAACCCGCAGGCCGCGGACGCGGCGGGCATTAGCGTGTCGGGCTGGCGCTTCGCGGCCATCGTGGGCGGTGCGTCGCTGGTCGGCCTGGCAGGCGCCTACATCTCGCTGTTGTCCACCAAGCTCTGGATCGCCGGCATGACCGGCGGGCGCGGCTGGATCGCGGTGGGCCTGGTGATCTTCGCGCGCTGGTCGCCCTGGAAGGCGCTGGCCGGCGCGCTGCTGTTCGGCTGCATCGAGGCGCTGATCCCGCAACTGGCCGCCGCTGGCGTGCAGTTGCCGCAGTATTTCGTGTTGATGACGCCCTATGTCGTGACGCTGGCCGTGATGGTCTGGGTGGCGCTGGGCCGCGATCGCCAGGCCGATGCGCAGCCGGGCGCGCTCGGCGAGCCCTACGTGCGCGAAGAGCGCCGATAGCCACGGAGCATCCCCACCCATGCAAACCTACGTCTACGGCCAGCCACGCGAGCTGGGCGACGCCTTCGCCGACTATGTCGACCCCGCCACCACGGCCGTGATCTCGATCGACATGCATCGGGGACACCTGGAAGACAGCCCCGACTGCCCCTGCCCGGCGCCGCGCGCCCGCGACGTGGTGGCGCCCATCGACGCCTTCCATGACCAGGCGCGAGCCGCGGGCGTGCGCATCGTGCATGTGAAATCGGTGCTGCGCCCCGGCGGGGCCGACGACCTGGCAGGCATTCCGGCGGCCTGGCGGCGCACGTTCCCGCTGTACGTGGGCGACATCCCCAACCACGCCGAGCACGCCATCGAAGGCAGCCGCTGGACCGAATGGGTCACCCGCGTGGAGCCGGGCGACCTCAGGGTGGAGAACAAGCGGCGGTTGTCCGCGTTCTATCCCACCGATCTCGACTTCCTGCTGCGCAACCAGCGCATCCAGACCGTGGTGCTCGACGGCGGCTTCACCGACTGCTGCGTGCTCAACACCGCCTTCGATGCCAACAACCACAACTACCGCGTGATCGTGCTGCGCGATCTGGTGCGCGGCACCGACGACCATCTGGAAGCGGCCGCGCTCGCCATGGTGTCGCTGCATCTTGGCCTGGTGATGGACTCGGCCGAGTTGCTCCAGGCGTGGAAAACCTCACGCAAAGCTCACCCGATCTGATGCAGGTAGGCGCCGGCCTACAGGACTGCGCCAGACGCGCCGCTATAGTCCGCGCCACAAAGCCACATCTGCGCTGGGGGATAGCCATGGGACACCGAGGGGCGCTGCACGCCGCTTCATTCATTCGCGCCTGCGCCGCCGCAGGCGCATTGCTGCTGGCCGCCACGGGCGTCGTCGGCCAGACACCGCCACCCAACACCGCGCTGGACGTGCCGGCCGCCGGTACGCTCAAGGTCGTCGACGGTGACGTGCGCGTGGTCGGCACCGATTACGAAGAGCGCCGCGTCAAGCCCGGCGACCGCATCGCATCCACCGAGCGTCTGGTCACCGGCCGCGAAAGCGCCGCCAGCGTGGTGCTGCGGGATGGCACGGTGATGGCGCTGGGCCCGCGCACCAACCTTGACCTCAGCCGCTTCAACTACAACGCCACGACGCAGGAAGGCAGCCTGGCCGTGCGCCTGGTGCGCGGATCCATGCGCATGATCACGGGGCTGATCGGCCGATCCAATCCCGATGCGGTGAGCATCGCGACGCGTACAGCCACCGTGGGCATCCGCGGCACCGACTTCATCGTCAGCGTCGACGAGGCCAACCCGTGATGAAGGCTGCCACCCTGATCCGGCGCGCTGCCGCGCTGCTGGCCGTCGCCGTGCTGGCCGGCTGCGCCGCGCCCGTGGTCAAACCGCCGTCCACCCAGGTCGTGCTGCTGCCCCAGGCCGACGGCACGCCTTCGGCCGTCACGGTCACCACCCCCGGCGGCACCAGCACGCTGTCGGTGCCCTACCAGCGTGCCAGCGTGCGCGAGGGCGAGAGCGCCGCGCCGTCGGTGGACACGGTGACCGCCGCCCAGGCGCAGGCCGGCTTCGAACGGCTGATGCAGGCGACGCCCCAGGCGCCGCGCACCTACGTCATCTACTTCCAGACAGGCGGCACCCTGCTCAACCCGGAATCGCGTTCGGTGATGACGCAGGTGCTCGACGAGGCGCCGCGCCGCCCGGGCGCCGAGCTGCTCATCAGCGGACACACCGACACGCAAGGCAGCGCAGCCATCAACGATGCGCTGTCGCTGCGCCGGGCCAACGAGCTGCGCGACCTGTTCGTGCAGCGCGGTTTTCCGGCCAGCCACATCGAGACGGTGGGCCGCGGCAAGCGTCAGCTGGCCGTGCCCACGGCCGACAACGTGAACGAGCCGCGCAACCGGCGGGTGGAGATAACCGTTCGCTAGAACGGCGAACAGTTCGGATTGGTTTGCAGTAGTTCGGATAGGGTGGTCGGCGGCTCGCGCCCGCCCCCGTAGGCTTCAATGCGTCCCACCTCCGGAGCGCATCATGATTGGCCCTATTCCCAACCCTATTTCCATCATCACGAGCATCTTCGACAAGATCCACCCGAAGAACGAAATCAACTTCAAGAAGGACTTCAAGGCAATGATCGATTCGCTGGGCGTGGACGAGTCCACGCGCGAACGGATCATGGCCGTCCTCAACTCGGGCAAGGATCAGGATCTGAGCAAGAAACTGATCGATCTCGTCAACGGCGATCTCCTCGACAAGAATGGTGAGCCCATCCAGCTAAAGGATGCGAGCGGTGCGCCCATCCAGCTCGACCCGGAACTCATCGCCCAGCTAGCCGAGAAGAACGGCGTGCCGCAAACGTCCATCAATACAGGCGATCTTCGGGCCGCCGGCATGCAGGGCCCGGGCTTCGACGACGGGTTGATGCAGCAGCCCGGCTGGCTCGCGGGCTGATCGCGACCCGGGATCAGCCCACGGTCACGCGCGCGAACTTGCGCTTGCCCACCTGCACCACGTAGGTGCCGGCCGCGAGCTTGAGGCCCTTGTCGCTGACCACTGCCGAGTCGATGCGCACGCCACCACCATCGATCAGGCGGTTGGCCTCGGACGACGAAGGCGCCAGGCCCGCCGCCTTGAGCAGCGCGGCGATGCCCAGCGGCGCGCCCGCGAGGCTCACCTCTGGAATGTCGTCGGGCACGCCGCCCTTGCTGCGGTTGGCGAAATCCTGCTCGGCCGCGTCGGCCGCGGCAGCGCTGTGGAAGCGCGCGGTGATCTCGCGCGCGAGTTCGACCTTGACTTCCTTGGGATTGCGCCCGCCCGCGATCTGCTCGCGCAATTGCGCGATGTCGGCCAGCGAGCGCATCGACAGCAGCGTGTACCAGTCCCACATCAGCTCGTCGTTGATCGAGAGGATCTTGGCGAACATGCTGTTGGCGTCCTCGGTGATGCCCACGTAGTTGTTCTTGCTCTTGGACATCTTGTCGACGCCATCGAGCCCGACCAGCAGCGGCATGGTCAGGATGCACTGTGGCTCCTGGCCGTATTCCTGCTGCAGATGGCGGCCCATCAGCAGGTTGAACTTCTGGTCGGTGCCGCCGAGTTCGAGGTCGCTCTTGAGCGCCACCGAGTCGTAGCCCTGCATCAGCGGATACAGGAACTCGTGCACGCTGATCGACTGTCCGCCGGTAAAGCGCTTGTGAAAATCGTCGCGCTCCATCATGCGGGCCACGGTGTACCTGGACGCCAGCTGGATCATGCCGCGCGCGCCCAGCGGGTCGCTCCATTCGGAGTTGTAGCGCAGCTCGGTCTTCGACGGATCGAGGATCTTGTCGGCCTGTGCGCGGTAGGTCTCGGCATTGGCCTTGATCTGCTCGGCCGTGAGCGGCGGGCGCGTGGTGTTACGACCGGAGGGGTCGCCGATCATCGAGGTGAAGTCGCCGATCAGGAAGATGACCGTGTGGCCCAGGTCCTGGAGCTGGCGCATCTTGTTGAGCACCACGGTGTGGCCCAGATGGATGTCCGGCGCGGTCGGATCGAGCCCCAGCTTGATGCGCAGCGGCACGCCGGTGGCGGCCGACCGGGCCAGCTTGTGCGTCCATTCGTCCTCGGGCAGCAATTCCTCGGCCCCGCGGCGCGTCACGGCCAGCGCCTCGCGCACGGCGTCCGTGACCGGAAACTTTGTAACAGATGCTTGATTCATAAGGGTTTTTTGGTCGACACGCGGAACACGGTCGGTATACTTCGCCGCAGTTTGCTGCAAGCGCCGGATTCTAATTGGCGTGGTTATTGCAATCCGCAGCGCATGTTGTTCCAGAATCCGGCCTCTCTTCCTACAGACGAGCCCGGCATTCGCTGACTTCCCCGGAGCCCATCCTTGAAGCAAGGACTGTTCACCGCCGGCCAGGCCACCCTCGACATGGTTCGCCGCCACCCCCGCCGTCTGTCCACCGCTGTTGCAGCCATCCTCCTGTGTGCCGGAGGCGGTGCTTTCGCCGTGGCCTCGCTCGGCCCCGACGCGTCCGAGTTGCCGGTCGAGACCGTGATCGAAGCCATCGACACCCTGCCCGTGGACGCGCAGGCGCTGGCGCTGGACACGCACAGCTTCAACCTCTTCCGCACCGACCTGACACGTTCGTCCGACACGCCCGAGTCGCTGCTGCAGCGCCTGGGCATCGCCGACGCCGATGCTGCCGCCTTCCTGCGCCGCGACGCCAACGTGCGCCAGGTGCTCTGGGGCCGCGCCGGCCGCAACGTCAAGGCAGAGGCCAGCGACGCCCATTCGCTCGTGGGCCTGTCGGCCCGCTGGAGTGCCGACGACGGCAGCTTCAAGCGCCTGGTGGTCGAAAAAGGCCCCGCGGGCTTCATCTCCCGCATCGAGCAGGACGTGCTGACGACCTCTGCCCGCCTGGCCAGCGGCACCATCCAGTCGTCGCTGTTCGCCGCGGCCGACGAAATCCGCCTGCCCGATAGCGTGGCCACGCAGTTGGCCGAGATCTTCTCGGGTGACATCGACTTCCACCGCGCCCTGCGTCGCGGCGACCGTTTCTCGGTGGTCTACGAAACGCTCGAAGCCGATGGCGAGCCGCTGCGCGCCGGCCGCGTGCTGTCGGCCGAGTTCGTGAACAACGGCAAGACCTTCCAGGCCATGTGGTTCCAGGAGCCCGGCACCATGGGCGGCTACTACACGCTCAATGGCGACAGCCTGCAGCGCGCTTTCCTGGCCTCGCCGATGGCGTTTTCGCGCATCACCTCCGGCTTCAAGATGCGATTCCACCCCATCC
>JAGOCV010000193.1 GCA_017998575.1 Burkholderiaceae bacterium | reverse complement strand
CCTTGGGAGTTGTCGGAAGTCAGTGCTGACTGGATTGAAGATGCGCTTCAGGACCAACCTGAGGAGACCGCGCTTTCGGTCGCACCCAGAGTTACTTTTGAAAGTCGCGAAGGCTACCCCTTTAGCACGCTCGAACAGACGCAGATTTTTCATGATTTGGTGGACTGCGCCAGACGTCATTACGAGAACACAGGTAGATATCTTCAAGTCTGGGGCGAGCTTGGCGAGATCTATGCCGAGATCAAGTTCGGACTTCGCCGCCATGCTACTCATCACGCAGGATCGGACGGAACGATCGGCGACAAATTGGTTGAGGTCAAGACGATCTCGCCAGAGAAAGCCGGCATGCAGGTTCTCATAAAGCGCCAAGGCGACTTCGAGCAACTGCTGATCGTTCGGATCGATCGGGACTTCCACTTCCAATCAAAGCTCGTTGACAGAAGCGATCTCAGCGGCACCGATGGAAAGTTTCTTAAAGGCACATTCCGAGATTGAGACATAGGCAGTAAATCAGAAGGTCTCTCGTCACGGATCAAGATATTGAATGGCGAAAGCACTTTCTGTTCGTTGGCACGGCGATGCAGAAGTCGCCATCCACAAACCCCCCGGCTGGCTCATCCACCGCTCCCCCCTCGACCCACGCGAAACCCGCATCGTCCTCCAGGCCCTGCGTGACCAGTTGGGCCAGCGGGTCTACCCCGTCCACCGTCTCGACAAAGGCACCTGCGGCGTCCTGCTCGTCGCGCTGAACCCGGACGCAGCCCGCGCGCTGGGGCAGGCGTTCGAGACGCATCAGGTCCACAAGCGCTACCTCGCTTTCGTGCGCGGCTGGCCTTCGATGGACGAGGTGCTGGTGGACCACGCGCTCAAGCCCGATGACGCGCCCGAAGACGCGGCCGTGCAGCCTGCGCAGACGCGCATCCGCGCCCTCGCCCGTTTCGAGATTCCCGAATCCAGCGACGCGCGTTTCGCCACCACGCGCGTGGCGCTGGTGGAAGCGCAGCCGCTGACGGGCCGGCGCCACCAGATCCGGCGGCACCTCAAGCACATCGCGCATCCGATCATTGGCGATGCCACGCATGGCAAGGGCCCGCTCAACCGCTGGTGGGCCGAGCGGCTGGGGCATCAGCGGTTGTGGCTGCATGCGCAGTCGCTGACGTTTCCGCATCCGGTGACGGCGGAGCGCGTGGCGGTAGAGAGCGGACTGCGCCTGCCGCCCTCCGCGCATCAGGCGCATGACGAGGCCGTGGCAAGGCCGCTGACTCTGGATGCGGCCGAGATGGAACCGGGCCACGATTGGCGGATGCTGTGGCAGCATCTGCAGCGCTTCATCGTGGACTGAATACCCACGACTTCCGCCACACCGCATGGCGGGCCTCACACACTTTTTTGACAACGAGCTGGCCGGCTCCGCCGACGGCCTGCACAAAGGCGGGCTCCGCCCTTTGGCCGCGAGGTGGTGCGCCGGCTCGACGACCTGCAGATGCCTGAGGCAGACCTCGCCCTCAAAATCCCCGCGGCTGTTGGCATGACACCTCGCAACGGGTGACGCGCCGCCGTCCGCACGGTCCTACAGACCTGCGCGCGGGCGCGGCCTAAGGTGAATTGCATCCACCCCGTCCGCGCGCGCAGTCGGCATTGGCTGTGGCCGCGCGGACATCTGCAGGAGATGCACATGCCCCCACCAGCACGCCGCCGCGCGCCCTCGCGCGCCACGCACGCCGCCGTCCTTGCGATGGCCATAGCGACCGCCCTGCCCTTCGTGGCAACGGCCCAGTCCGGCGCAGGCATACCCGGCAACCAGGGTTCTGCCGCCAGCGACAGGCGCACGGATGGCGTGGGCGACGGCCACCCCAACCGCCCCTCGCCGGCCGCCAGCAATCCGTCTTCGACTGCTCGCCACACGGGCAGCCAGGGCTTGCAGCGCAACAACCGTGTCGACCCCGATCACCACCGACCGCCCAGCACACGGCCGAACGACGGCACCAACCGGTCGGCGCCGCCGATCAACCGCGCCGAGCCGCATGATGGCGGCAGTGACCGGTCCAGCGCGAAGGACGTGCGCGGCACCGGCGGCAGCGCCACGGGCGGCACGGGCCACGCGCCGAAATGAACAGGAGAGCGACGACATGAACACCCCAGACTGCCGGCACGACAAAGCGCCCGTCGATCTGAAGCAGGAATCGGCGGTGGGCGAAGAAGACCCTGGCGCGGCGCTGGACACGAGCAGCAGCCAGACGCAGCACAAGAGCGTTGCAACCAGGATTGGCGAGGCCGTGGGCAGTGTGGGCGTGGTGATCGGTCTGCCTCCCGTCGAAGGCGATCCCGGCGAGACCCGCGACAGCGGACCGGATCCGACGCGCTCACCCAAGGCAGAGGGCCATCCAACGCGCAAGCGGCAGTCGGACCTGGGCTCGGGCTGAAGCGCCGACCGACCGGGCTGGATCGCGGGGCAGCCGTCCCTCAGCGGCGCTTGATCGGCGGCAATGCCGTGAGGCGCTGCGCTGGCGCCGTGTCAGGGTGATCGATGAATGTCATGCGGCCGTTGACGGGACCGACCATCACGGGTGTTCCTGGCGCCCCCTGAAAGCAGACGTGGACGCTGTGGCCCCTGGCCTTGGCGACGGCCTGCTCGACGGTCAACACCTCGGATGTTCCGTGCACGATTTGGTCCTTGAGATCCACGCAGTGCCAGCGGATGCGTTCCAGACTGCCCTGCGCGTCGAAATCCGTGGCTTCGATGGCAAAGATCATGGGCACGAGTGTCCCTGAGCCGTGCCGCGGCGCGCGTAGGACGCTTCTGTGTTGCATTTTTCCGGCCCCGGGGGCTGACGCGCCATGGCCGGCCGCCTGGCCTGAACCGTCGTCAGTCTGGCGCGCGGGTGGACACCAGCGCATCGTCGATCATCTGCCGCAACCGGCTGGGCCGCACGGGCTTGTAGGCCACGTCGATCCCCTGGCGGCGCGCCTGCTCGAACATGTCCGGATCGGTGTCGCCCGTGACCAGGATGGCGGGAATCCACGCGCCGGGGTGACGCGCACGCACCCGGGCAATGGCGTCGAAGCCGTTGCCCGTGCCGTCGAGGTGCAGGTCGGCCAGCACCAGCGTCGGGCGCGCAACCAGTGCGTCGATGGCCGCCACTTCGCCCACGGCATCGACGGTCGCCCCCCAGCCCACCAGCACGTCCTGCATGCTGCGGCGGAGCACCACATCGTTCTCGACCAGCAGGAGGTGGCGGTCGGCCAGCGGCAACGACGCTGCGACCGCAGGCGCGTCGGCGCTTGCCGGGCACACGGGGGCCGCATCCAGCGAGAGCGTGACGGTCGTGCCATGGCCCGGCCGGGATACCAGTTCCAGGCGCCCTCCCATCGCCTCTGCGGCGCGGCGCGCGAAAGCCAGCCCCAGGCCTCGCCCGGGCTCTTCGCCCGCGCTGCGCGGCAGTCGCACGTACGCCATGAAGGCACGCTCGATGTCGTCGGCCGCGATACCCGGGCCCGTGTCCTGCACGCGGAGCACGGCCCGTCCATCGCGCGCTTCGCACATGACGGAAACCGTGCCGGCCACCGTGTACCGGACGGCATTGGACACGGCGTTGTCGATCACGCGTCGCAACAGCCAGGGATCCGCCATCGCCCGCACGTCCGCGGCGCTGGAGCGCCAGCGCAACGACTTGCGCGCGGCCCCCGGAGCAAAGCGGGCCTCGAGGTCGACCAGCAGTGCCCGCAGGTCCACCGCTTCCAGATGCGGGGAGTATTCGCCGAGATCGAGTTGCGAGAATTCCATGAGTTCACCCAGCATGTCGGTCAGGCTGGCGATGGAATGCTCCATGTCCGCGATGCACGCCTGCAGATCGGCTCCAGGCGTGGCCTGGCGCAGGCGCTCGGCCATCATGCTCAGGGCGTGGGCCGGCTGGCGCAGGTCGTGGCTGGCTTCCATGATCATCCGCGTGCGCGACATGTTGCTGCGGCGAAGCTGCTCGACGCTCTGCGCCAGGCGCCGGGTCAGGTCGTGCCGCTGGCGCACCTCGGCGAGCCGGTCGCGGCCGAGCTTCAGGCACAGCACGGCCGCGACGACCAGCACGACCGGCAGGAGCCATGCCTTCTCCCCATCCACGAAGGCCCATGCCAGGGCCGTGGGCACGAGGGTGATTGCGAGGTACAGGCGCAGGCTGAGGGCACTCAACGGCATCAGCGCCGACACAAGCGCGCAGCCGAAGAAGATCACGAAGGTCAGCCACATGGCGTTGGCCTCGGGCACCGCTGCGATGGCTGGCGGAATCAGCACGCTCTGCAGCGCGCCGTAGCCCAGCATCACCACCGCGAAGCGCTTGCGCCAGGCGTCGGCCGTGGCCTCTTTCTGCGCCTGCGGCAGTCGCCCGTAACGGTGGAACAGCAGGCCGCGAACACTCGTGTGCGCCACGAAGATCACCGCCCAGAGCGCGAGCCACATGCGCGGAAGATGATTCCAGGCCAGCAGCACATAGACTGCCGCAGTCGCGAGATAGGCAGGCCAGACCGGGGCCGCGGCCTCGGCGTACTGCTCCATCTCGGTCAGTGGCGACGCCTGCACTCCGCCACCGGGCCTTTCGGAGTACGGGATACGTTCTGGCGTGATCATCCGGTGCGATGTGAGTGTCAGCCATGGTAGCAGCGCGCCCACGCCCGGCATGGCAGACGGCACGCGGCACCCTGCCCCGCAGGCCCGGTGTGTGCGTGCGGCAGCTTTCATTCGCGGCCCCGGAGCGCCAGAGCGTGGCCGGCGGTGGCTAGAACTTGCCGTTGCCGTGGCAGTGTTCATGCACCGGGGCAATCGGCTCGATGACGTCCCAGTGTTCCGTGATGAAGCCGTCCTGCACATGGAACAGGTCGTAGAAGGCGGTGGGCACCCCGGCGCCGGGCCCGTAGACACCTTCGCTCACGACGAGCGCGAACTCGCCCTCGGCCAGCACCTTGTGGACGCGGGAGAACTGCAGGACCAATCCCTCGCGCTCGAGCTGCACCAGCGTTTGCAGGAAGCTCGACAGCCCATCGGCGCCCGCGGGGTTGTGCTGGACATACCGGTCGTCGCGGATGAAGCTGGCGTAGGTGTTGCGCCGGTGCAGCCAGTTCTGCTCCACGAAATCGCGCGCGATGCGCCGGCTCGCCTGCGTGCGGCGCACATCGATGCTGTGGACCGGGCCGTCGGTGGCCGTACGCCCACTGCGGTTGGGCGGCAGCACGGGCCGCAGGTTGTCCCAGTGCTCGACGATCAGGTCGTCCTCGAAGCGGAACACATCGAAGCCGATCCTGGGGCCGAAGAAGTCGTATTCGGTATGGGCGAAGACATGATCACCGTCCTGGAACAGGCGGATCACCCGCGCCTTGAAGGTTCCTGGCGGCTGGGAGCGCAGCACGCCCAGAACGCCTTCGACACCATCGGGCAGCATCAGGTTGTGTTGCCGGAAGCGCGTGGGGTGGATGTACTGGAGGGCGGACAGGTCACCTGTCTCCATGCATTCGAGTACGGCACGGACTTTGGCCTTCGGGGATGGATCGGACATTCTCGGTTCCTCGGCGAAGCGGCCCACGTTGCGTGGGCCGGGCCGGGATTCTGGAACCGGGAAAGGTCGGCGCCGCGGTGCGCGAACGACCTCGCCGATCAGCAGATCGAAACCTGCTTTCCTGGCGCGCAGGCGAGGCGCCAGGCCGTCATGTCAGCGGTAGAACGCCTCGACGCGGCCCTTGAGCGTGATGAGCATGGGGCGGCCGCGCCGGTCGAGCGTCTTGCCGGCAGGCACCTTGATCCAGCCTTCGCTCAGGCAGTATTCCTCGACGTCGAAGCGTTCCTTGTCGTTGAAGCGGATCCCGATATCGTGCTCGAACACCCAGGGTTGGTGGTGCGGGCTCTTCGGATCGACCGACAGGCGATCCGGCAACGCGGGGCGTTCGGCGGGCGTAGGGGCGGCGGCGGTGTCGTTCATGCGGGTTGGGCAGCGGTGGCGTTGCGGGCGGCGGTCGTGGCGGCGGGCACACCCATGCGGTCGAGCGCGGCGGCCAGATGGGCCACGGTGCGGTCGACGTGGTGCCACTTCTCCAGGCCGAACAGCCCCACGCGGAAGGTCTTGAAGTCGGGGCCCTCGTCACATTGCAGCGGCACGCCCGAGGCGGTCTGCAGGCCTTCGGCGATGAATTTCTTTCCGCTGTGGATGTCGGGATCGGTGGTGTAGCTCACCACCACGCCGGGTGCCTTGAAGCCGTCGGCGGCCACGCTGGCGAAGCCGCGGCGCTCGAACAGTTCACGCACTTTGCGGCCCAGTTCTTCCTGCTCGGCGCGCACCCTGGCGAAGCCGTAGGCACGCGTCTCGCGCATCACCACGGCCAGACGCGTGAGTGCGTCGGTGGGCATGGTGGCGTGGTACATGTGGCCGCCGCCTTCGTAGGCTTCCATGATCTGCAGCCACTTCTTCAGGTCGCAGGCGAAGCTGGTGCTGGTGGTGCCGTCGATGGCCTGGCGCGCGCGCTCGCTCATCATCACCATGGCGCAGCAGGGCGAGCTGCTCCAGCCCTTCTGCGGGGCCGAGACGATCACGTCCACGCCGGTGGCCTTCATGTCGACCCACATGGCGCCCGAGGCGATGCAGTCCAGCACGAACAGGCCACCCACCGCGTGCACGGCATCGGCCACGGCGCGCAGGTAGCCGTCGGGCAGGATCATGCCGCTGGCCGTCTCGACGTGCGGTGCGAACACCACGGCCGGCTTCTTCTCGGCGATGGCGGCCACCACCTCGGCGATGGGCGCGGGCTGCCACGGCTGCGTGGCGCCGGGCGCGAGCTGGCGCGCCTTGAGCACGGTGGACGAGGCGGGAATGCCGCCCATCTCGAAGATCTGGGTCCAGCGGTAGCTGAACCAGCCGTTGCGGATCACCAGCACATCCTTGCCCGTAGCGAACTGGCGGGCCACGGCTTCCATGCCGAAGGTGCCGCTGCCGGGCACCAGCGCGGTGGAATGCGCGCCATAGACCTCCTTGAGGATGGCCGAGATGTCGCGCATCACACCCTGGAAGTTCTGCGACATGTGGTTGAGCGCGCGGTCGGTGTAGACGACCGAGAATTCCAGCAGACCATCGGGATCGACGTCGGGCAGCAGTCCGGGCATGGGAGTCTCCTTGGGGCAATGACGCGCTGCAGCGAAAAGGTGCGCGCGGATCGGGGCGAAAGGCGGGCAGCTTATCACCGACGGGGATTCCCCGGGACCGCGCGGCCATCGCCCCGCGCGCGGGTATGCCGGCGGGCGATGGAGCCGGGCGTCACGCCGTGGCGTAACCCGCCACATCGACCCGGTTGGCCAGCGGCTCGCCGCGCACCAGCCGCTCGACGTTGGCCACGATCTGCCCGCCAATGCTGGACAGCGTCGCCAGGGTGGCCATGTGCGGCGTGACGACCAGGCCCGGTGTGGCCCAGAGCGCGTCGTCCGGCGGCAGCGGCTCTCGCGCGAAAACGTCGACGACGGCGCCACGCAAGTGGCCGTCGGCCAGCGCGGCCTGCAGGTCGGCCGGCACCAGGTGCTCGCCACGGCCCACGTGAACCAGCGTCGCGCCGCGCGGTAGCCGGTCGAAAGTGGCACGGCCGAGGATGCCGCGCGTCGCCGGCGTGAGCGGCAACAGGCACACCAGCGTGTCGAGCCCCTCCAGGAAGGCCGGCAGCGCATCGTCGCCATGGAAGCCCTGCAC
>JAGOCV010000192.1 GCA_017998575.1 Burkholderiaceae bacterium | reverse complement strand
CCGCCGCGCCGACGATGGCGCCGAAGGCGCCGGCGATCATCAGGCCGGTCATCACCATCGAGGCCAGGCGCTGCAGCATCAGCGAGGGATCGGCCAGCGTGGCCGCGTCGAAGGCGAGCTGGTCGGCCAGCCCCTGGCGCAGATGGCGCGTCATCCACGGCGCCAGCATCAGCACGCCGACCGCGCCCATGCCCAGCACGGCGAGATGCCCCAGGTCGCGCGAGCGCGCGGCCTGGCCATCGCGGCGCGCTTGCAGGAGCTTGCGCGGCGTGGCGGGTAGGTGACGGTCCTGGCTGCTGGATTCCATGGGACGGATTGATCGAGTCCGTCCATTGTCGGGAGCGGGGCCGTTCGCTAAAGGCCGATAAGCGGGGGGAAACCGGGCTGTTTGCGGCTTTGCGAGGCGCGTCTTGCGGTGGGTGCCGCGCCCCCTGAAACGACGACGCGCGAGGCCACGGCCCGCGCCGCGTCCACGGGGTGGATCAGGGGCGCGCCAGCGGCGGCGGCGCGCGCCGCTGGGCTTCCTGGGCGGCCACGTCGGGCACGCCCGGCGCCACGGCTGGCGCAGCCGGCGCGGCCGGCGCCACGGTGGGTGCGCCTTCGACCGGGCGGGCGCCCAGCGATTCGAGCGCCGGCTCGGTGGCCATGCGAGGCGTGCCGCGCAGCCGTTCCTCGCCTTCGCGCGTGAGCACCGTGATGCTGATGCGGCGGTTGATGGGCGCCAGCGGATGGGCCGTGTCCAGCAGGTCGCTGGCCGCCAGGCCGACCACGCGCACCAGCTTGTCGTCGGGCATGCCGGCGGCCACCAGTTCGCGCCGCGAGGCGTTGGCACGGTCGGACGAGAGCTCCCAGTTGCTGTAGCCGCGCACGCCATTGCCATAGGGCGCGGCGTCGGTGTGGCCGGCGATCATCAGCTTGTTCTCGATGCCATTGAGCGCCGAGCCGATGCTCTGCAGGATGTCGCGCATGTAGGGTTTGACGATGGCGCTGCCGGTGTCGAACATCGGCCGGTTCTGGTCATCGACGATCTGCACCTGCAGGCCGTCGGTGGTCACCTCCAGCTTGATCTGCGAGCGGTATTCGTTGAGCTTGGGGCTGTCTCGGATGACCAGCTCGATTTTCTGCCGCAGCGAATTCATGCGGCGCGCGTCCTGCCGGGCCACTTCGGCGCGGATGGCTTCATCGGTCACGCGGCGCGATTGCGGTGTCTCGGTGTGCGCCTTGTTGACCTGGCCGTTGGAGCGGGTGAGATCCTGCCCGCCGCCGGGCACCACGCTGGAGCTGTTGCCCGCGCCCGAGCCGCCGCCCAGCGCCACCTGCAGCGGCGAATTGAAGTACGAGGCGATGCCCATCAGTTCGCCCTTGGCCGTGGAGCCCAGCAGCCACATCAGCAGGAAGAACGCCATCATGGCCGTCACGAAGTCGGCGTAGGCGATCTTCCACGCACCGCCGTGCGCGGCGTGCGCGGTCTTCTTCACCCGCTTGATGATGATCGGCTGGAGCTTCTTGCCGGTGGCCATGGCGTTCTGATTTGAATGCGATGCAGATCAGCGGCCGCGGGCCGGGATCGTGCGCCGGGCGCCATCGAAGCCAGTGGCACCGTCGAACCGGCTTTGCCGGGCGACCGGTGCCGCCCCCCTGGGGGGGGATGCGGCTACACGAAGTGAGCAAGAAACGGGGGGGGTCACTTCTTTCCTCTGACGTGGTCTTCGAGTTCGGAGAACGTGGGGCGCTCGGTGGAGAACAGCACCTTGCGGCCGAATTCGATGGCCGTGGTGGGGTTGTAGCCCTGCATGCTCGCCAGCAGCGTGGTCTTGATGCACTGCAGTTCCTTGGTGCCGTCTTCCATCTTCTGCTCCATCAGCCCGCCCAGCGGCTCGACGACGGCGTACGCCAGCAGAATGCCCAGGAACGTGCCGACCAGGGCCGAGCCGATCATTGCGCCCAGCACCGAAGGCGGCTGGCCCACCGAGCCCATGGTGTTCACCACGCCCAGCACGGCCGCCACGATGCCGAAGGCCGGCAGGCCGCCGGCCACGCGGCCCACGGCGGCCACCGGGCCATGGGCTTCCTGGTGGTGGGTTTCGATTTCGGACTCCATCAGCGATTCGATCTCATGGGCATTGAGGTTGCCCGAGACCATCATGCGCAGGTAGTCGGTGATGAACTCCACCACATGGTGGTCGTTGCCCACGGTGGGGTACTTCTGGAAGATCGGCGATTCGTGGGGCGACTCGACGTCCTTTTCGATGGCCATCAGCCCGTCCTTGCGGGCCTTCTGCAGGATGTCGTAGAGCAGCGCCATCAGCTCCATGTAGCGTGCCTTGGTGTACTTGGAGCCCTTGAGGGCGGCCGGCACGGCCTTGAGCGTGGCCTTGAGCACCTTGGGCTGGTTGTTCACGATGAACGCGCCCAGGGCGCCGCCGCCGATCACCATCAGCTCGGTGGGCAGTGCATGCAGCACCACCATGATGTTGCCCCCGTGGATGATGAATCCACCGAAGATGCAACCCATGGCGACCAGATAACCGACGATGACAAGCATTTTTCTGGCGTTGAATCATTGGGCGCCGCGAGGCGCCGAAGGCGGCCCGGCCGCGCGGTGGCGCAGCCGTTGCGCCCTGTCCGTGATATCGGCCGTTGCAGCCATGGCCTTGAATTCCGGGCGGGCCCGAAGGTCAGGTCAGGCCGCCGCCGCGGTCGCGGCAACCGGCAACTGGATGTTACCAATGCCCGAGCCCTTGCCGGCTCGCGCGGGCGGGCGGCACAGTCCGCAAGTGAAATGGCGGGCGTTTTCGTAAGGTTCGGTGACGAACTTGCCGCCGCAGCACGAGCAGGCGGTCATCTGCAGCATCCGCGCTTCCATGAACTTCACCAGCCGCCAGGCGCGCGTGATGGACAGCTGCGCGTCCAGGCCGCAGGCGCCGATCTGCTCCGAATACAGCCGGAAGGCCTTGATCACGACGTCGATGCCTTCGAGCTCGCTGGAGCGCGCCAGGTAATCGTGGATGTTCAGGAACAGCGACGAGTGGATGTTGGGTTGCCACGTGAGGAACCAGTCGGTGGAAAACGGCAGCTGGCCCTTGGAGGGCGACTTGCCGGCCACTTCCTTGTACAGGCGCAGCAGGCGCTCGTACGACAGCTCGGTTTCGCTTTCCAGCACCTGCAGGCGGGCGCCCAGGCGGATCAGTTCGACGGCGCGCTCGATCTGGCGCGTTTCGGAGAGGATGCTCTTGGGCGAGGCCATGATGCGAGCGCCCGCTTACGCCGATTCGGCCAGCTGGCCTGCCATCAGGATGCTGGCATGCAGGCGAGAAGAGGCTTCGCTGCCGGCGCGGCTGGTCTTGTGGTTGGTCAGCAGGCCCCAGATCAGGTCGTCATCCACGCGGAAGCGGCACAGCAGCATGTTGCCCTGGGCCACCTTCATCACCTGCGCCGGGGACAGCATCTCGATGAGGCTGGCGGCCTCTTCGGTCAGGCCCAGGCGGAACAGGGCTTCGGCGCGATCCTGGCGGATCAGGCTCTGGGCCAGCATCAGGTAGGTCAGGTTGGCCTCCCGGATTTCGGCAAGCAGTTGCTCGTTGGTCATCTGGCAAATCCCCATGTGCGCTTGTTGTGCGCTATGGGAAGAATTCTGCGCGGGGCGGTGAGGAAAGTTGAGTTGGTGAACGGATGTAACTACCGTCTCCTTTTGAGTACGACCTTGTAGGAAGAATTCCTACACAATTTTTCACACTTTCCGGCCGGGGGCTTATCGGCCGTCGTCGCCACAACTTGAGCCCCCACGCGCAAAAAAATAAATTCAAGACTTTCAGCAAAGCCACCGAAAACCAGTGCAACGGGCTCCGGTCGGGGTCCGTGGTCCGGTCAGTGCTGAAGGCAACCCGCGGCGGTTTTCAACCGAGAACGCCACCCGCTGCCCTAGCCCCCGGTCATGGCGGCCAGCGCTTTACCAGCTGGCTTTCGAGATCGGCAGCAATGCCGGATGTAACAGCTTCAAGGAGCTCAACGTGGCAGCAATCATCAACAGCAACATCAGTTCGCTCAACGCGCAACGCAACCTGACGACCAGCCAGGCGTCCCTCGCAACCTCCATGCAGCGCCTGTCTTCGGGCCTGCGCATCAACAGCGCCAAGGACGACGCCGCCGGCCTCGCCATCTCCGAGCGCATGACGGCGCAGATCCGTGGCCTGAACCAGGCGGCCCGCAACGCCAACGACGGCATCTCGCTGGCGCAAACGGCCGAAGGCGCGCTGGGCACCGTGGGCAACAACCTGCAGCGTATCCGTGAGCTGGCCGTGCAGGCCTCCAACGGCACCAACTCGCAGGTCGACCGCGACGCCCTGCAGGCCGAAGTCTCGCAGCTGCTGTCGGAAATCCAGCGCGTGGCCACGCAGACGTCGTTCAACGGCGTGAAGCTGCTGGACGGCTCGTTCACCGGCGTGGCGTTCCAGGTCGGTGCCAATGCCGCCGAGACGATCTCGATCACGAGCATCGCCAACGCGCAGACCGCCAGCCTCGGTGGCACGACCACGCGTTTCGCCGCGGCCGTTGCCTCGTCCGGCCTGAGCGGTTTCGCCACCGCCGTCACCGATCTGACGGTCAACGGCGTGGCCGTTGGCAACATCGCCGCGGCCGCCAACGCCCAGGAGCGTGCGGCACAGGTGGCCGAGGCCATCAACCGTGTTTCGTCGCAAACTGGCGTCGGTGCTTCCTACGACAACGTGACGGGCCAGCTGTCGCTGACGTCGGCGTCTGCGATTACCCTGGGCGGCGGCGGTGCCACCACCACCGGCTGGGCCGCAGGTCCCGTGGGCGCGTCCACGACGACTACCGGTATCGCGTCGCTGTCGGTGTCCTCGTTCACCAACGCGCAGATGACGCTGGCCCAGATCGACAACGCCCTGGCCTCGGTGAACACCTCGCGCGCCAACCTGGGTGCCATCCAGAGCCGCTTCGAGTCGGTCGTCTCCAACCTCGCCATCACGGCCGAGAACGTGACCGCCGCCCGCAGCCGGATCCAGGATGCCGACTTCGCCTCGGAAACCGCCAACCTGTCGCGCGCGCAGATCCTGCAGCAGGCCGGCACGGCGATGGTGGCCCAGGCCAACCAGATCCCGCAGACCGTCCTGTCGCTGCTGCGTAACTGATAACGGTCGAACAGCCCCTGCAAACGGGGGCTGTTGCAGGCTTTCGCGACGAGCGGCCGGCGGAGAATTCCGCCTGCCGCTCTTTTTCCATCCGGCGAGGCAATCCACATGGCCATCAGTTCCATCGGCATCGGCAGCAACCTCCCCGTCGAAGACATCATCACCAAGCTGGTGGCGGTGGAAAAGCAGCCGCTCGCCAACCTCCAGACCAAGGCGACGCTGATCACGTCGAAGATCTCGGCCTACGGCCAGATCCAGTCGCTCGCGTCGTCCCTCAATTCCGCCGTGACGGCCCTCGGCAAGCCGGCCACCTGGCAGGCCGTGTCGGTGCGCTCGTCCGACAGCACGGCCGTCACTGCCACGGCCAGCAGCACGTCCCCGCCGGCGCCGGGCTCGTACTCGCTGTCGGTGCAGCAGCTCGCCCGCGCGCAATCGGCCGCGAGTGCGTCGATCGCGTCCGGTGCGCCGGTGGGCGCGGGCACGCTGTCGATCCAGCTGGGCACGTGGTCGGGCACCAGCTTCGCGGCCGGGGCGGCCGCTGCGATCGACGTGGAGGTGACCGACACCGACACGCTCTCGACCATCGCCTCCAGGATCAACGCCGCCGGCGCAGGCGTCACGGCCACCGTGATGAGCGACGCCTCGGGCCAGCGCCTGCTGCTGCGCTCCGACTCGACCGGCGAGGCTTCGGGCTTTCGCATCCAGGTCGACGAAGGCGCGGCCGACGATGGCGACCGCGCCACCGGCCTCTCCCGCCTGGGCTTCGACTTCGACGGCGCCACCGGTTGGGGCATGGCCGCCAACACGGCCAGCACGCAATACGGCGCGAACGCACAGGCCACGCTCAATGGCGTGGCGCTGAGTTCGTCCAGCAACACCTTCGCCGACCTGTTGCCCGGCCTCTCGATCACCGTCGCGCGCGAGACCACCACCGCCACCGAACTGACGGTGAGCCGCGACACGGCGTCGATGAAGACGGCCGTGCAGGGCTTCGTGTCTGCCTACAACGCGCTCTCGGCCTACCTCACCACCGCGACGAAGTACGACGCATCGACCGAAACGGCCTCGCTGCTGCAGGGCGATTCCACCGCCGTGGGCATGCAGAATTCGCTGCGCACGGTGCTGGGCGCGCTCACCAGCGGCGGTGCGTTCGGGCGGCTGTCCGACATCGGCATCGCCATGCAGACCGATGGCACGCTGGCGATCGACGGCACCAAGCTGGACACCGCGCTCAAGGACGTGGCCTCGATGCGCAATCTGTTCGCGGTGGACAACGAAGGACCCGCCAACGACGGCCTGGCGCTCAAGCTGATGGAACTCACGTCGCGGCTGACCGGCACCGAGGGCGCCATCGCCAACCGCACCACCGCGCTGCAGGAAGAGCAGAAGCAGAACGGCAAGGATCAGGACAAGGTCAACGACCGCGCCACGCGCGTCGAGGCACGCCTGCGCAAGCAGTACACGGCGCTCGACGCGAAGATGGCGCAACTCACGGCGCTGGACACCTACATCCAGCAGCAGGTGGCGCAGTGGAACAAGTCCTCGTCGAATTGACAAATATTCGGCGCGGCAGAGGCGGCGGAGTCGATCCCGGCCCTTGATTTCACGGCCAGGATGCCGATAAAACATGCATCAGCAGAGAGGAAGCCAGAGCATGTTCACATCCCCCGCCAACCGCGCTGCGGCCGCCTACAGGACCCTGGATCTCCAGGGCCACCTGGACGGCGCATCGCCGCACCAGCTCGTGCAGATGCTCTTCGATGCCCTCACCGTGAGCCTGGGCGCCGCGCGCCGCGCCATGCTGGCCGGTGACGTGGAACTCAAGGGTCGCCACCTGGGCAAGGCCGTGCGGCTGATCGAAGAGGGCCTCAAGGGCGGCCTCGACATGCAGCGCGGCGGCGAGCTGGCGGGCAACCTGCGCGGCCTCTACGACTACTGCGTGCAGCGCCTCACCCACGCCAACCTGCACAACGACGAAGCTGCCGTCGCGGAGGTCGTCGGCCTGCTCGAGCCCGTCGCCCAGGCCTGGAAATCGATCGCCGGCCAGCCGCCGGCCGCGGGGGCATGACCATGGCCGACCGCCTGCTGGATTACTACCGCGCGATCGAGGATTCGAGCGTGCGCATGCTGGAGGCCGCGCGCGAGCGTGACTGGGACGAAGTGGTGCGCTGCGAAGGCACCTGCGCCGTGCTGATCGAGCAACTGCGCTTTCGCGCGCAGACCGAGCGCCTGCCGCAGGACGACCGCGAAGAGAAGTCGCGCATCATGCAGCGCATCCTGCGCAACGACGCCGAGATCCGCATCCTCGCCGAGCCCTGGCTCGCGCAGGTCGAACACATGTTCGAGCGGCCGGCAGCCGTGCTGCATTGAAAGAGGAAGAAGAAAGAAGCGTCGTCCGGGCAAGCGGCTCGCGATCTGGAATGTGCCCGGCAGGTGCTGCCGAGCGCTGACCGCGCAGCGGTCACGCCCCGGCTGTGCCGGGGCAGCGCGCGAGCGGCCCCCTCGGGGGGCAGAGAGCTACACGCAGTGAGCGAACGTGGGGGCCCGTCTCACACAGTCATGTTCATGATGTCGGTGTAGGCCTGGAC
>JAGOCV010000191.1 GCA_017998575.1 Burkholderiaceae bacterium | reverse complement strand
ATAGTAATTGATTACTATCTTACCACAAGAGGCAACTCAAACAAGAGAAAACCCGACGTACTCGTCAATATCTAGCGTCTGCAATGGGCTTAACGTGCTTTATTTTCCGTTTTCTGAGACGTCCCCACGTACAAAGGTGTCGATCTGACCGGTGCAACCTATGCCACGGACATCCGGCTCTCCGACCCGGATGGCAATGAGCGCACGCTGGCGGACTTCCGAGGCAAGGCCATCCTGGTCTTCTTCGGCTTCACTCAGTGCCCAGATGTCTGCCCGACGGCCCTGGCGCGGGCGGCCGAGGTCAAGCGGCTTCTCGGCCCCGACGGCGAGCGCTTCCAGACACTGTTCGTCACGGTCGATCCCGAGCGCGACACGCCCGAGGTGCTCAAAGCCTACACGGCTGCATTCGACCCCAGCTTTATCGGTCTGTACGGCGACCTGGAACGCACCGCACAGATCGCCAAGGACTTCAAGGTCTACTACAAGAAAATGCCGACGGGATCGTCCTACACCATGGACCACACATCGCTCAGCTACGTCTACGACCCGCTAGGAAAGCTGCGCTTGGCCCTGCGCCATGAGCAACCCGCCCAAGACTATGCGGACGACATCCGCAAGCTCTTGAACCCTGCCTGACCCTCTATCCCCTCAAGGAGAACACCATGAAACTCGTCATCCGCACAGCCATCGTCGCCGCCTCGCTGCTCGCGGCCACCGCCCAGGCGCAAGTCACCGTCAAAGATGCCTGGGTGCGCGCCACCGTACCGCAACAGAAAGCCACCGGCGCCTTCATGCAGTTGAAGGCAACCAAGAATAGCAAGCTGGTCTCGGCCAGCTCGCCGCTTACGCCCGCCGTCGAGGTCCACGAGATGGCCATGCAGGACAACGTGATGAAGATGCGCCAGGTGCCGGCCGTCGAGCTGCCCGCAGGCAAGACCGTGGAACTCAAGCCCGGCGGCTACCACGTGATGCTGATGGACCTGAAGCAGCAGGTGAAGGAAGGCGACACGGTGCCTCTGACCCTCGTCATCGAGGGCCCGGACGGCAAGCGCGAATCGGTCGAAGTGAAGGCTCCCGTGCGTGCGCTCAACGCCAGCGCCCAGCCGGCTGGCCACGATGCCCAGGGCGGCCACAAGCACTGAAGCACTTGGCGGGTGGGTGAATGGCGCACCTGTAGCACACCCCACCGCTTGCAGCCCTCGAAATTCGAAGCCGCGATGCCAACTCCCGCAACCTAGGTCACGCATAGCCAAAAAGCTCACGGCGTACGGCAACCGGAGATGGTTACTCCACCAGCGTTTTGCAATGCGTGTTTACTAGCGCTGTTTCTCTGAAACCCACGGTCTCCTTGCATGAAGGCCTCTAGCATGTGCGGGATCAGCGTCGTGGCATCGACCGCTTCGCCGTACACCTGCGCGTGCAGCGCGGCGTAACGGTCGAGGTCGGCTTTCAGGCTGACCGGGCACGCAAAGGCCAGCTTGACGCTCTCGACCTTGGGCAGCGGCCCAAGCCGCAACTTCCTGGTGGTGTTCATTTCGCAATTCCACGGTTGAAGAACATAGGCTGGTACGGCCGCAGCACAAAATCGCGGTTGACGATGATCCGCACCGGCAGGCCCGGCCGCTCGGTCAGCGTCGGCTGGATGTTCATGTTGCGCCGGGTCATCTCTTGGCCGACCTGGTTGATGCTGTCCTGCGCGCTATCGCGCCCAGCGATCACGATGCGGTTGCCATCCTGCCGGTTTTCCGGTGCGGCCAACTCGGCACCCACGCCCAGCAGGGTCGTCAGCGCCGCACCCGCGAAGACGCGATCCCAATGCCAATCGACGCCATCCTCCAGGCCGGAATAGCCGGCAGGGTCAGTGCCCGCCAGGTTGTCTAGCTTCAGCGAGGACGTGTCCGGCAGGATGACGCGGTTCCACACCACCTGTACGCGGCTCTGCCCGTAGCTCACCTGGCTGTTGTACTTGCCCAGGATGCGCGATCCCTGTGGGATCAGCAGGAACTTGCCAGTGGCCGTGTCATAGACCGGCTCCGTCACCGTGGCTATCACGTCGCCCGGCAGATCGGACTTGATGCCCGTCACCAGCGCGCCCGCGATCACCGTTCCCGCCATGACCTGATACGGCGAGGCCGGCATCTGGAGATTGCCGGAATTGCGGGTTTCCGTAGAACCGCCTTTCAGGAAAGCCTCTTTCTGGTCTTGCCGGTTCTGCACGGCTGTCGGGTCGGATGGCTGGGCCGCCGTCGAGGCCGGGCCAGCGGCCAGCGGGTCGAAGCCCGCCAAGGCGCTGCCGGGCGCAGCCGCAGCGGCTTGCGCCGTGACCGGCGCGGTGGCCTTGCCTTGGTTGCCCGAGCGGAAAAACACCGACGAGTTCGCCGCCGCATCGGCCTCCTTGCGCCACGCATCCGCCGGATCATGTCCCGGCGGTGCGTAGGCCGGCGTCACCGGCTGCTGCGACTTCACGATGGCTGGGCCGAGATCACCCGGCAGCGGCGGCCCCAGCTCGGGCACCTTCGGCGGCAGCTTCGAGTAGTCGGCCGGCAGACCATCCAGCCCCTCGGACTTCGAGACGCGATCGACGTTGTAAAGCTCGGTCTGCTCGCCCGTGCCGCGCCGGTGCGGCTGCAATGACCAGATCGTGGCCCCGAGCACGGCGACCGACAGGACGCCGACGAGGATGGCCAGCGTGCGCCGGTTCAGGCGCGTGACCGGGCGCGGCTGGGCGCGCAGCGCCACCGCCTCGGGCGCGACCTTGCCCGCCTGCGCCGCAAGATCAGGGGAATCGTCCTGGCTCATGGTCAGTTCCTCCGTGTGCCGTCCGTGCGCTCAATCCGCACCACGTCGCCTTTGTCCCCGCCCAGGCGCAGTTCGGCCGCGCCGAACAGGCGATCAACGATGTAGTACGGCGCACGGAATCGGTAGTTCACCAGTTGCCCGTCGCCTTGCGCGCCGATCACGAACAGCGGCGGCAGCTCGCCCTGGGCGATGCCGGGCGGGAACTGGATGTAGACCTTCTCGCCGTCATCGAAAGCACGCAGCGGCTTCCACGGCGGATTGCTGCCGCTGATGGCATAGCGGAAACGGATCTTCTCCAGCGACAGGCCGCTATCGACCGGGGCGGCGGCGCTGGCCGCCTGCGCCTGGCGCTGCAAGGCCAGCATCTTGTCCTTCGGGTACTCCCAGGACACCGACGCCATCCACGTCTTTTCGGTCGAAGTCAGCTCCAGCAGATACGTCCGGCGGCTGGTGGTGATGACCAGATTGGTCTTCAAGCCCGAGCGGATCGGCTTGACCATCACGTTGACGCGCAGAGCCTCACCGCTGCCGCTCGACGTGTCCCCGACGATCCAGCGCACCGTGTCGCCGGCCGCGACCGTCACCAGTTCCTCGCCGGGCTGCAGCGAAACCACCGTCACGCGGCCCACGGCCGCATAGAGCTGGTAAACCGCGCCATCGGTAAAGGGCCAGACCTGGATCGCGTTGACGTAGCCTTCGCGCGTGGGCGCGACACGGGCCTCGGCATTGGCGCGCGAGACGCGCACTTTCTCATCCGCGGGTTCCGGCGCGGGCTTGGCCTCCTCGGTCTCTGGCAGTGGTTTCAACTGCGACGGCAGCGCGAGCGGCTGCGGCACCGTGACCACCTCCACCGGTTTTGGTGGCTCCGGCAGCGGCTGGGCCTGCACCGGCTCATCGAGCGAAATGGTCGGTGGCGGCTTGCCCTGAGTAGCGCAGCCAGAGAACAGCACGGTCGAAGCCAGAAGCATCACCGGCAAGGCGGATTTACGGAAAAGATCATTCATGGTTTTGCTCCTTCGTTAGCTTCCAGTTCGCGGCTCCACGACAGCCCGTTGACGTAGATGCCCAGGGGGTTCTTGCGCAGACGCTGCTCGGTGCGCGGGGTTTGCAGCACCGTGGAAATCACCGCGTTCCAGCGTTCGGTGCGATCCAGCGCGCCATTGACGAAGCGCGTTTCCGTCCAGCGCACGTTGAAAGACGTGTCGCTGGCGCGGGTCACGCTGGTGATCTGCACCGTCACCGACTCCTTGCCGATGCGCGCGAACGGGTCATTCGTGCGGGCGTACTCGTTGAGCACGACCGCGCCTTTGTCGGTCGTGTAGTCGTAGGCATCGAGCCAGTTCTGCCGCACCACGATGGGGTCGATGGACAGCGAGCGCACCAGGCCGATGAAGCGGCCCAGGTGGTAGGCGATCTGCGCATCGCTGGGCTTGTAGGGCGTGGCGGCCTCGCCGACAGCGCGCACCTGGCCCGCGTTGTCCACCTCAATGACGTAGGGCGTGACGATGGACTGCGCCGAGCGCCAGACTAGGCCGCCCGCCATCAGCACGGCCAGCGTGAGGCAGCCAAAGGCCATGAAACGCCAGTTTCTGGCCTGCACGCGGGCCGAGCCGATGCGCTCGTCCCAAACCTGGGCGGCGGATTGATACGGAGTAGCAGGCTGTGGCGTATCGGCGTAGCGCACCTGCGGTCGTTTGAATCGCATGGGAGTTCTCCTTGAAGATCAGGAATCGGAATCGCGCAGGCTCGGGCCTTGGCTGGAGCTGCCGCCATCGCCGCCGCGCAGCGTGTGGGCGGCGGTCGTCGCGGCATGGGTGAGCTGCTGCCTGCGATGCAGGCGCTTGGCCCAGGCGGGTTGCGCGGTGGATGGGGTTGGCTCGTTTGCAGCCTGTGCGGCACCGCCCCCTGACGCCGATCCGGCGTCATCGGGCCGGAAGGCGGCGGCGACACGCTCCTTCATCGAGCGCGCGCCCTCAGCCACCTTCTGCCCGGTCGCCTGCGCGCCGGTCTTGGCGACATTGCCGACACCAGCGGCAGCGCCCTTGAGGCCGCCGCCGGCGGATGCAGAACCCGCCTGAAACGCCGACCGCGCGCTGCTGGCGGCCCCAGTGGCGGCACGCGCTCCGCTACCGGCCAGCTTGGCGGCTGCGGGCGCCATGCGCGCCCCGGCGGCGACTGCGCCGCCGACGCCCGTAGCCGCAGCGCCCACGGCAACAGCAGCGCCGGCCGCGCCCAGCGCCGCACCGGCCATCGCACCTGCGCCGAGCTGCGGGCCGCCGGACACCAGCCCGGTTGCAATGCCCGGCCCGAAGATGCCCAAGGCCAGCAGCGTCAGCGAGGCCAGCATCACGACCACGGAGTGGTCGATGGATGGTTCGGCGGGCTGTACCTGAAACTCGGCGAACAGGCCCGAGCCGATGCCCACGATCACCGCCAGCACCAGCACCTTGATGCCGGACGACACCACGTTGCCCAGCACCTTCTCGGCGAGAAATGCGGTCTTGTTCCAGAGCGCGAACGGCACCAGCACGAAGCCGGCAAGCGTGGTCAGCTTGAACTCGATCAGCGTGATGAAAAGCTGGATCGCCAGCACGAAGAAGCACAGCAGGACGATCAGCCAAGCGAGGAACATCACGACGATGGGCGTGATGTTCACGAAGACTTCGGGGAAGCCCGCCATGTCGCCGATCTGTTTCAGGATCGGCGCACCGGCGTCGATGCCGACCTTCGCCAGCCGGCCCGGTTGCAGGAAGTTCTCCATGCTCAGGGTCGAGCCGCTGGCCGTCAGGCCCAGCCCGGCGAAGGAGCGGAACACGATGCCAGCCAACCAGTTGAAGTTGCCGATGATGTAGGCGAAGGCGCCGACGTACAGCACCTTGCGGATCAGCTTGGCGATCACGTCCTCGCCCTGGCCGGTGGCATGGCTCATCGCCCAGAACAGCCCGGCGAGCGTCATGTCGATGACGATCAGCGTGGCGGTCAGAAACGCCACTTCGCCGTGCAACAGGCCAAAGCCCGAGTCGATGTAGCGCGAGAAGGTGTCGAGGAAGCGGTCGATGACCGTCACGTCGTTCATGGCGAGTCCTCCTGCCCAGGCAGAGCGATTGCCGCGCTGCCATCGGCGGGTTCATCGAAGCTGGGCGGGATCGGCGGCAGGTCGGCCAGCGTCTGGTACTCATTCGGCCCGGCCTGGCCGGAGAGAAAGCGCCGCAGGTCGGCCTGTGCCACCTGCGCGCAAAACGCGCCGTCGTGCGCGCCCGCGCGGCACTGCGCGCGCAGCGCGTGCAACCGGGCCGGGTCGGCGGCGAGCGCATTCACCGACACTTGCTGCGGCCGGTCACAGCCGGCCAGCACCAGCGCATGAATGGCGAAAGCAAACACGACGGGCGTGCGTTGCATGGCAGCCTCCGTCAGCGGTTGTAGAAATTGACGGGCTGCGGCGTGTACGGCGTGCCTTCGCCCAGGAAGCGGCGCGTCACTTCGCGCCCGCGCTCCGTGGCCGCCGCCTGCCGCGCCAGTTCCAGCGAGGCCGCGCGGTCTTGCGTGATCTGGAGCCGCTGCGTCTGGATCGACTGCTTGGCCTGCAAGGCCAGCAACTGGTTCATGGCCTGCATCGCTTGCAGCGCGCCCTCGGCCGACTGGCTCTTGCCCACGAGGTCGGCCAGCACGCTTTCGTCGTCGCTCAGGTTCTGCGACGCCTGGGCCTGCATCTGCATGGTCGTTTGCAGGCCGTTGAGCGTGTTCTTCCAACGCTCCTGCGCATCGAGGTACATCTGATTGCCGCTCACCGTGGCGGCGTACTTCTCGGGATACAGGCGCACGAATTCGCGGTCGATGCTTGTCACTTCGTAGGCCAAGCCCTTGGCCTGCGCGATCAGTCGCTGGGTGGTCGCCAGGTTCGCGCGCAACTGGCCGACCACGCTGGACGGCAGGCTGGCCAGGTTGCGCGCCTGGTTAATGAGCATCTGCGCTTCGTGCTGGAGTTGCTGGATCTGGTTATTGATCTGCTCCAGCGTGCGAACGGCGGTGAGCGTGTTCTGCACCAGATTGGTCGGGTCGAGCACGATGTCGCCGACGCCGAACAAGGCGTGGGCGGGTTGCGCGATGCCGAATGCGAGCACGCAGGCGGCGGTCAACGCGGCGAGCTTGGGGGTATGCAATTTCATAGTTGGTTCTCCTGGGGGTGGTCAGCGGTACGGAGGGAACCCGGCGCGTAGCCGGGGAACGAGGGCAGCAGGTCGGCCGCCCAATCGAGGCCGCGATGGCGCAGCCAGGCGCCCGCGAAGCCGGGCACGCCGGCGTCCTGCGGCACGCGGCCAAGAACCTCATCAATGGCGCGCTGGTCTTGCGGCGTGGAAGCACCCGCGAAGGCCAGCGTCGCCGGCCCCAGGTCGAGGTCGAACAGGCGGTTGCCGAGGCGGGATTGGTAGTAGTAGTCGCGCTTGGGCTGCGCGGTGGCGACGATTTCGATCTGGCGCGAGTTCAGCCCGAAGCCCTCATAGATCGTGCGAATCTGCGGTTCGGTCGCTTGCGGGTTCGGCAAGAAAATCCGACTCGCGCAGCTTTCGATGATGGCCGGCGCGATGGCCGAGTCCTTCACGTCCGCGAGCGACTGCGTTGCGAAGATCACGCTGACGTTCTTCTTGCGCAGCGTCTTGAGCCACTGGCGGATGCGCGCCGCAAACACCGGGTCGTCGAGGAACAGCCACGCTTCATCAAGGATCAGCAGCGTGGGCGCACCATCCAGCCGCTCCTCGAAGCGCGCGAACAGGTAGCGCAGCACCGCGAGCACAGCGGCCTTGCTGTGCATCAGCTCCTCCATCTCGAACGCCTGCACGTCGGATGTGCCGAGGCGGTCGTGGTCGGCATCCAGCAGCCTGCCGTGCGCACCGCCCAGGACGTAGGGCGCGAGTGCCTGGCGCAAGGTGTTCGATTGCAGCAAGGC
>JAGOCV010000190.1 GCA_017998575.1 Burkholderiaceae bacterium | reverse complement strand
GCGTTGGTGATGCCCTGGCCCAGCGGGCCGGTGGTGGTTTCCACACCCGGGGTGATACCCACTCCGGGGTGGCCGGCCGTCTTGCTGTGCAGCTGGCGGAAGTTCTTCAGTTCCTCGATCGGCAGTGCGTAGCCCGTGAGGTGCAGCACCGAATAGATCAGCATGGAGCCGTGGCCGTTGGAGAGCACGAAGCGGTCACGGTCGGCCCAGTGCGGGTTGGCCGGGTTGTGCTTGAGGTGGCGGCCCCACAGGGCGACCGCCATGTCGGCCATGCCCATGGGGGCGCCGGGATGGCCGGAATTGGCTTGTTGGACGGCGTCCATTGCGAGCGCGCGGATCGCGTTCGCCATTTGCTGCGTGTTGGCCATCGGGCGGCTTTCGGGGGGAAGGTAGGGGTGCGGGATGAGGGAGAACCCGGCATTTTACCGGGGGGACCGCCATACCGCAGGCCGCCTGCCCGATGCACTACAGTCGCCGGCATGCATGGCCTGCACCTGACCGCCGATCTCTACGAATGCCGTTGCGACGCGCGCTGGCTCACCGGCACGCAGGCGCTGGGCGACTGGTGCCTGCAGGCCGTGAAGAACGCCGGCCTGCAGCCGGTGGCGCATCTGTTCCACGGCTTTCCGGCCACGGCCGCCGGCCCGGGCGGCCTGACCGCCACGGTGCTGCTGGCCGAATCCCACCTGTGCGTGCACACCTGGCCCGAGCGGCGCGGCGTCACGCTCGATGTGTACGTGTGCAATGTCGGCGCCGACCACTCGGCCAGGGCCCAGGCGCTGATGGAGGCGCTGGTCGACCGCTTCGCCCCCACCTGGACCGAACGGCGCTCGCTCGAGCGCGGCGAGCCGGCCTGAACGGCGACAGACCGCTACCGGCTTCGCTTGCCAGGCGCCGGCTTCGCATGCGCGCCACCGCGCCGGCACATCCCGCATACCGTAGACGGGAACCGCAAGGATTGCGGTCATCCGTTGGCCGGCGAGTCGGCCCAGGCAATCCATCATGATCCCTTCGTTTCCAACCACATCGCTGCGGACTGGCTCCCCGACGCCGCCGGCCCGGCTCCCGAACGCGCCGACGCCGCACGAGGAATCCGGCATCAAGGCCCCCGCGCCGTTGTCTGGCGCCCTGGGCGCGCTGTCCAGCCAGAAGCAGACGGCCGCGGCCAGCCTGTTCGCCAGTCCTTCGAAAGCCGGCGCATCCGTTGCCCGACAGAAGGAGCCGCCCTCGCTGGAGGAGGTCCTCAAGCTCGTCGGTCAATTGACCGGGCCGATGGGGAATGCCATCCCGGCGTCGCCCCGGGCCGTGCAGAGATTCGCGGCCAGCCAGGCCGTGGCCAAGGCGACACTCCCGGACGATGTGCATGACCAGCTCGAAAAACAACTGTCCAAGCTGTTCCAGAATGCAATGAAGCGCAACGGCGGCCACATCGACGGTGCGCTCCGTACCTGCTGCGATGCGCTGGACGCGGCCGTCGCCTCCTACCACCAGGGCGCCGGCGTCCGATAATCCGGGGCGTGCCCGAGACGCCCCCCTCTTCTGCCGCGCCACCCGTCGCCGCCCTGCTGCTCGCCGCCGGCCGCGGCGAGCGCATGCGCCCCCTCACCGACACCCGCCCCAAGCCCCTGCTCGAGGTGCAGGGCAAGCCGTTGCTGCAATGGCACCTCGAAGCACTGGAGCGCGCGGGCGTGCACGATGTGGTGATCAACACCGCCTGGCTGGGCGAGCAGATTCCGGCCCGCTTCGGCGCCCGCTGGCCAGGCGGAGACGTGCGCCCGCTCGCCATCCGCTATTCGGAGGAAGGCCGGGATTTCGGCCACGCGCTGGAAACAGCCGGCGGCATCGTGCGAGCGCTGCCCCTGCTGGGCGACGTGTTCTGGGTGGCCGCCGGCGATGTCTTCATGCCCGGCTTCGCCTTTCCGCCAGAGGCCGTGCAGCGCTTTGCCGCCAGCGGCCGGCTGGCCCACCTGTGGCTGGTGCCCAACCCGGCGCACAACCTGCGCGGCGACTTCGGCCTCTCGCCCGAGGGCCTGGCGCTCAACACCCCCGATGGGCCGCGACACACCTATTCCACCGTCGGCCTGTATCGCGCGGCCTTCTTCGACGAAGCGCACACCGGCATTGCCCCCGGCAATCCCCGGGGCATCGCCGCCCCGCTGGCGCCCCTGCTGCGCAGCGCCATGGACAATGGCCAGGTGAGCGCCGAGCTCTACACCGGCCCCTGGACCGACGTGGGCACGCCCGAGCGCCTGGCCCAGCTCAACACGCAACCGGACCCCGCATGACCACCATGAACAACGCCGCCACCCGCGCCGTCTACTCGCGCCGCCGCGCCCGCCTGGCGGCCAAGCTCGGGCCCACGGGCGTCGCCATCATCCCCACGGCGCCCGAGCGCCCGCGCAACCGCGACACCGACTTCCCCTACCGGCACGACAGCTACTTCTACTACCTCACCGGCTTCACCGAGCCCAACGCCTGGCTGGTGATCACGGGCGAAGGCCTGTCGGCGCTGTTCTGCCAGCCCAAGGACCTGGAACGCGAGATCTGGGACGGCTATCGCCTCGGCCCCGAGGCCGCGCCGGCCGCGCTGGGGCTCGACGCCGCCTCGTCGGTGGCCGACCTCGACACGCGCCTGCCGCAGCTGCTGGAAAACCGCAGCACTGTGTGGTGGCCCTTCGCCACCCACGACGGGCTGGAAACGCGCATCGACGGCTGGCTGCAGAAGGTGCGTGCACGCGTGCGCTTCGGCGCGCTGTGCCCCACCGAGCAGCGCGATGCCTGCGCCATCCTCGACGAGATGCGGCTGGTGAAAGACCTGCACGAGCAGGCCATCATGCGCCGCGCCTCGCAGATCAGCGCCCAGGCCCACGTGCGCGCCATGCAGACCAGCGCGCGCATGCTGCGCGAAGGCCGCGACGTGCGCGAGTTCCACCTCGAAGCCGAGCTGCTGCACGAGTTCCGCATGGGCGGCTCGCAGTACCCGGCCTACACCTCCATCGTGGCCGCGGGCGCCAATGCCTGCGTGCTGCACTACCGCGCCGACGAAGCGCCGGTGCGCAAGGGCGACCTGGTGCTGATCGACGCCGGCTGCGAGCTCGACGGCTACGCCAGCGACATCACGCGCACCTTTCCGGCGGGCGGCAAATTCACCGGCCCGCAGCGCGAGCTCTACGACCTGGTGCTGGCCAGCCAGGACGCGGCCGTGGCCGCCACGAAGGCCGGCGCGCGCTTCAACGATCCGCACGAAGCCACGGTGCGCGTGCTGGCCCAGGGCATGCTCGACGTCGGCCTGCTCGATGCCAACAAGGTGGGCAGCGCGCAGGACGTGATCGAGCAGCGCGCCTACTTCCCGTTCTACATGCACCGCACCGGCCACTGGCTGGGCATGGACGTGCACGACTGCGGCAGCTACGTCGAGCCCACCGAAGTGGGCCAGGTCAGCGAGCGGCGCGATCCGCTCTCGGGCGAGACCATCAAGGACCGCCCCAGCCGCATCCTCAAGCCCGGCATGGTGCTGACCATCGAGCCTGGCATTTACGTGCGCCCCGGCCCCGGCGTGCCCGAGAAGTTCCACCACATCGGCATCCGCATCGAGGACGACGCCATCGTCACCGAAGCTGGCTGCGAGCTCATCACGCGCGGCGTGCCCGTGAAGGCGCAGGAGATCGAAGCGCTGATGGCGCAGTGAACGTGTCCGCGCACCCATGAAAAAGGCCGGCAGATGCCGGCCTTTTCGCTGCGTGCCGCGTGCTCAGCGCGCACTCAGGAACTCGCCCACTTCCAGCAGCACCAGCTCGTTGTCGTCGGCCTTGTTCGGCTCGCGGCTGGACGAGAAAGGCAGGTTGTTGTCGTTGCCGACGACGATGTGCGTGGCATCCACCACGTCGACGTTCTCGATGGTGAAGAACGGGAAGGTGAGCACGCCGTTGGTCAGCGGCTTGCGGGCGAGCTTGTCCGGGTCCTGGATGTTCATCAGGTCGATGTAGCCGATCTTGCGCAGCGGGCCACCGGCGTTGGCGTCGGTCAGCTCCACCTTGTAGACACGCTTGAACTTCGCGATGTCGTGAAAGCAGTCGGCGCGCCGGGCGCCTTCGGGGCAGGCCTTGTCGGCCGTGCCTTCGCCGTTGTCGCGCTCGATGATGAGGCCCATGACACTCGTGTCATTCGGGTTCTTGTCGTCGATCACGATGTTGAAGTCGCCGATGGCATGGTGGTTGGCTTCGAGCACGTACTTCCAGTGGCGGCCGGTCCATTGCTCGCTCTTCACGTCGAACTCCAGCACGCGCAGGACCTGCTTGCCGTCGATGGCCTCGGCGGCCTTCGTGGCGTCGTCGTGCAGCGCGCCTTCGAGCAGCGCATAGAGCTTGCTGCCGTCCTTGCTGGCCGCCATGCCCTCGAAGCCCTTGGAGCGGCGCACCTGGAACTTCACCTCGCCGCCGGGCGTGCCGGGCGTCGTCACGGCCGGGTGGTCGGGCGAGCGGACGACCTTGCCATCCACCTGCGTTTCGAACACGGCCTGCACGCGGCCGTCCAGGTCGGCCTTGATGAGGTAGGGGCCGAACTCCTCGCCGATCCAGATCGAGCCGCCAGCGAACTGGAAGCTCTCGGGGTCGAAGTCGGAACCCGTGAGATAGCGCTGCTTCGTGCCTTCCTGCACGATGCGGAACGGCACCTTCTTGTCGGGGTCGTGCAGGAACACGGTCTTCAGGCGCGTGAACCGGCCGCTCTTGAAATCCACCTTGTAGTGATTGAGGTAGAGCATGAAGTCGGGCGAGTTGGCCTTGGAGCCCGCGCCGTTGTCGGTGAGGATCCAGAACGTGCCGTCGGCCATCTTCCTGATGCCCGAGTGGCCCTGTGCCGGCTGGCCGTTGAACGGCAGCGAGACGCCCGTGGGCCGGCCACCCGACAGGCCTTCGACGGTGCCGGCCTTTCCGGTGCGCTGGCCATTGCTGAACTTGCCGCTCATGCGCAGGTCGGCCGGCGCGTCCTTGGGCGCGGGAATGAAGGTCTGGGCAGGCAGCACGGCGTGGCCGGCCAGTGTCACGTTGAACGCGGCGGGCGCGTTCTGCGCGGCTGCGGGCGGCAGGTGCAGCAGGGCGGTGGTCAGCACGAGAGCCGACAAGGCGGACAGGGCGAACGAGGGTTGAGTCATGGACGACTTCTTCATGGAGTGGATGTGAGCCGGGACGATGGCCCCGCGCGGTGACAACGCGGTGACGCGGCGGTGGCACGTGCATGACACGCGCGCCACCGCCCCTCTCCAGCAGCGCTTCCTTCAGCCGCGCGCGATGGCCTCGCCCGCCAGATGCCCGCGCGTGAACGCCTCTTCGAACACCGAGTAGCCCGACCAGTCGGCATGCGCGAACGCGAGCCGGTCGTGGCGCACGACGGCCGGGGCCGTCACCGGGTCGTCCTGCGGCGCGGGCACGGCCATGGCGTGGCCGTAGCGTGTGATCTCCATGCGCAGCAGCCGCTCGCGCAGGTCGGGGTGCGGCACCGAGAGTTCGTCCACGATGCCGTCGCGCCAGTGCGTCCATGGGTGTTGCAGCAGCGCGCGCCGGGCCTCGGGCGCCGCGCCGAGCGCGCGGTACCAGGTGAGCACCGTGGGGCCGGGGCGGGGGTCCAGCGTCTGGTGGCGCGCATCCACGTAGCCGAGCGCGGGCGAGCCATAGATCACGTTGTCCCACGACGGCGCGGCGCCGGGCCGGTCGCGCAGCGGCCCGGCCAGCCGCAGGTTGGCGACCAGCCAGGCCGCATGCGGCGTGCGCGCCGCCGCTCGTACCAGGAACGGCGGCGGCGCTTCGACCACGTGTGCGGCTACGTGCAATGGAAGCGCGACCACGCACCGTGCGGCCGTCCAGCGCTCCAGCCGGCCCGTGGCATGGTCGAGCGCATCCACCTCGACGCCGTGGCGCGCCAGCGCGATGCGCAGCACCGTGCGGCCCGCGTGCACGCGCTCGCCCAGCGGCGCGGCCAGCTGGCGCGCGAGCCAGCCGTTGCCTTCGGGCCAGGTGAGCACGGCGTCGTCGTGTCCGCGTCCGCTGTCGTCACCAGGCGCGCTGAAGCCGTGGCGGCTCGCGAAGTAGTGCACGCCGGCCCAGGCCGAAACCTGCGCCGGGCCGGCGCCGTAGTCGTCGCGGCAGCAATAGTCGAGGTACCAGCGCAGGTGCTCGTCGGTGAGGCCGTGGGCGTCGAGCCAGGCCGCGAAGGAGCTGCGCGCCAGTTGCCGCTGGTGCGCGTCGAACGGCGCGCGCAGCGCGGGCATGGCGTGGCGCGAAGTGCGGCGTTCGCCGTCGATGAGCGCCGCGAAGCGGCGGTATTGCGCCAGCGTGGTGGCCTCAATGCCGTCGACGGGCAGCAGGCCCTCGTGCCACACGCCGTCGCGCCAGTGGCGCTCCTGCGGGCTGTGGCACAGGTAGCGCTCGTCGTAGCGCCAGCGCCCGGCCACGCGGCGGCGCACACCGATCTCCTCGAGCCAGCCCTGCACCTCGTGCGCGTCGTTCCCGGGCACGGGCAGGTAGTGCGCACCCAGCGGGCAGGCGATGCCATCCACCTGGCCGGCGCGGCTGTTGCCGCCGGCCGTGTCTTCGAGCTCCAGCAGAGCCACGTCGTCGACGCCACCAAGGCGCAATGCACGCGCCGCAGCCAGCGCCGCGATGCCGCCACCCGCAATCACCACCTGCGCGTGGCGCGCCACGGGCGCCGGTCCCAGCAGCAGGCGATCGCGTACGCCCGGATCGCGCAGCACGTGGCCGCGCTCCAGATGGGTGCCCGCGAAACCGCCGGCGATGTCGCCCCCGCCCTGCGCGTCGCAGCCCGGCAGCGGCAGGACTGCCGCGCCCATCGCCGCTGCGAGCCACTGGCGGCGCGAGAGATGCGTCATCGCGCCACGCGACCCCATTCACGTTCGTAGGTGTTGACCAGCACCTGGTTGGACAGGCGGTTGGCATCGGCCGGCACGCGCGTCATATCGGCCGGAAAGTCGAACAGCAGCGGCACCGTGGCCGGCGTGAGGAAGCGCAGGCCCTCGGGCAGCGAGGTCGGCTGCACGAAGGGCCGGCGGCTGGCGATGATGAAGCCCCATTCGCCGAAGCTGGGCACGTGCGCGTGGTAGGGCGTGGCCTGCAGGCCGGCGGCTTCGATGGTGGTGGCCACCGTCCAGAAGCTCTGTCGCGCCACCAGCGGCGAGGTGGTCTGCACCACGGCGTAGCCACTGGCCGACAGGCGCTGGCCCAGCAGGGCGTAGAACGAGGTGGTGTAGAGCTTGCCGATGGCGAAGTTGGTCGGATCGGGGAAGTCGACCACGATCACGTCGAAGCTCTGGCTGGTCTCTTCGAGCCACTTGAAGGCGTCGGCGTTGACGATGGTGAGCTTGGGCGAGGCGAGCGCGCCACCGTTCAGACGCACCAGCGCCGGGCGGGTGGAGAACAGGTCGGTCATCAGCGGATCGAGCTCGACCAGCGTGACGTGCTCCACGCCCGGATAGCGCAGGATCTCGCGCACCGCCATGCCGTCGCCCCCACCCAGCACGGCCACGCGGCGCGGCGCACTGCCGGCGGCGAAGGCCGACATGGCCGGGTGCACCAGCGCCTCGTGGTAGCGGTATTCGTCGCTTTCGGCGAACTGCAGGTTGCCGTTGAGGTACAGGCGCAGGCCGCCGTGGCCCTGCGTGACGACGATGCGCTGCCACGGCGAGCTTTGGGCGACGACGATGCGATCCTGGTAGAAGCGGTCTTCGGCCAGCGTGGTGATGCGGTCGG
>JAGOCV010000189.1 GCA_017998575.1 Burkholderiaceae bacterium | reverse complement strand
CCGTGGGCATGCGCTCGGGCTCGCCCTTCTACCACTTCGAAAGCAAGGAGGCGCTGCTCGGCGCCGTGATGCTCGAAGGCATGCAGGGTGCGCTGCAGCGCCAGCAAGCGGCGCTGGGCGCCCTGTCGCCCGATGCTTCGCCGCGCGAGCGCCTGCGTGCCCTGATGCGCAACCACTTCGAGGTGCTGCTCGGGCCCGACAGCGACTTCATTCCCGTGATGCTGTACGAATGGCGCTCGCTCAACACCGCACAGCGCGGCGAGGTCAACCAGCTGAAAGACCGCTACGAAGGCGACTGGGTGCCCGAGCTGCAGGCGCTGCACGCGCAGGGCCAGCTGGGCGCCGACCCGGTGCTTGCGCGGCTCATGATCTTCGGCGCGCTCAACTGGTCCGCCCAGTGGTACGTGCCGCCCTCGGGCCGCAGCGCCAAGGCGCGCGCGCGCGCCTCGCTCGACGAGCTCACCGAATCGGCGTTGAAACTCTTTCTGAAGGAACCGGCATGACCGCTCCCCACTACCGCTCGGCCTTCGCGCCGGGCCTGCTGCACGGCCGCGTGGTCGTGGTCACCGGCGGCGGCTCGGGCATCGGCCGCTGCACCGCGCACGAGCTGGCCAGCCTGGGCGCACACGTGGTGCTGATCGGGCGCAACCTCGCCAAGCTGCAGGACACCGCTGGCGAGATCGTGGCCGACGGCGGCCGCGCCAGCTTCCACGCCTGCGACATCCGGCAGGAAGACGCCGTGCGCACGGTGGTCACGGCCATCGTCGGCGCCCACGGCCGCATCGACGGCCTGGTGAACAACGCGGGCGGCCAGTACATCACGCCGCTGGAGAACATCAGCGCCAAGGGCTGGCAGGCGGTGCTCGACACCAACCTCACCGGCGGCTTCCTGTTCGCGCGCGAGTGCTATGTGCAGAGCATGCAGGCGAACGGCGGTGCCATCGTCAACATCGTGGCCGACATGTGGGGCTCGATGCCCGGCATGGGCCACAGCGGCGCGGCGCGCGCGGGCATGGTGAATTTCACCGAAACCGCCGCGCTGGAATGGGCGCGCAGCGGCGTGCGCGTCAACGCCGTCGCGCCGGGCTACATCGCCTCCAGCGGCATGGACCACTACCCGCCCGAGGCCGGCCCCATGCTGCGCGAGATGCGCGAGACGGTGCCGGCCGGCCGCTTCGGCAACGAGGCCGAAACCTCGGCCGCCATCGTCTTCCTGCTCAGCCCGGCCGCCAGCTTCATCAGCGGTACGGTGCTGCGCGTGGACGGCGCGCGGCCGCAGGTTCGCATGGGCTGGGGCCAGGTGGCCGCGCCGGCCGAGGCGCAGGGCCGCGATGCCGTGAAACCCTTCGATGGTTTCCATCGCTACGTGGTGCCGAAGGTTTTTCAGGATGTTTGAAGATGTTTGAGTCGTCATTCAACCCCCAGAGTCCGCAGGCCCTGCAAAGGCGCGAAGCCATGCTGGCGCGCATCGCCCAGCTGCGCGCGCTCGAAGACCGTGCCGCGATGACGTCCGCGAAATCCAAGCCTGTGTTCGACAAGCGCGGCCAGCTGCTGCCGCGCGAGCGCGTGGCCCTGCTGCTGGATCCGGGCGCGCCCTATGTGCCGCTGTGCTCCCTGGCCGGCTACCTGCAGGACACGAAAGACCCCGGGAAGTCCGTGCCCGGCGGCGGCATGGTCGCGGGCATGGGCTTCATCGGCGGCGTGCGCTGCATGGTGGTGGCCAGCGATTCGGGCATCGACGCGGGCGCGATCCAGGCGCGCGGGCTGGAGAAGATCCTGCGCGTGCAGGAGATCGCGCTGGAAAACAAGCTGCCCTTCGTGCACCTGGTGGAGAGCGCAGGCGCCAACCTCACCCAGTACAAGGTGGAGGGTTTCGTGCTCGGCGGCTCGCTGTTCCGCAACCTGGCGCGGCTCTCGGCCGCGGGCATTCCCGTCATCACCGTGCAGCACGGCTCGGGCACGGCAGGTGGTGCCTACATGCCGGGGCTGAGCGACATCGTCATCATGGTCCGGGGGCGCTCGCGGGCCTTCCTGGCCGGGCCGCCGCTGCTGCTGGCGGCCACGGGCGAGGTGGCGACGGAGGAGGAGCTCGGTGGGGCCGAGATGCACACCGGTGTGTCGGGCCTGGGCGAGCACCTGGCCGAGGACGACCGGCAGGCGCTGGGCATCGCGCGCGATCTGATGCAGCGCATCGGCTGGCGGGGCGTGCCGGCCGCGCCCGCGCCTGAGCCGGTGTTCGAGCGCGACGATCTGCTGGGCCTCATGCCCGCGCACCACCGCGAGCCGGTGGACATGCGCGAGGTCATGGCGCGCATCGTTGATGGATCGGATCTGCTCGAATTCAAGGCGCTGTATGGCGCCGCCACGCTGTGCGTGCAGGCGCGCATCGGCGGCCACGAGGTCGGCCTCATCAGCAACAACGGCCCGATCGACGTGGCCGGTGCGAACAAGGCCACGCACTTCATCCAGTGGATGTGCCAGCTCGGTCACCCTCTCATCTACCTGCAGAACACCACCGGCTACATGGTGGGCAAGGACAGCGAGCAGGGCGGCATGATCAAGCACGGCAGCAAGATGATCCAGGCCGTGACCAACGCCAGCGTGCCGCAGATCACCATCCAGTGCGGCGCCTCCTTCGGCGCGGGCAACTACGGCATGTGCGGGCGCGGCTATTCGCCGCGTTTCCTCTTCAGCTGGCCGCAGGCGAAGACGGCCGTGATGGGCGGCGAGCAGGCCGCGCGCACCATGCAGATCGTGGCCGAGGCCGGCATGGCGCGCAAAGGCATCACGCCCGACCCGGCGCAGATGCAGGCCCAGTTCGACCAGATCGTCCACGTGTTCGAGAGCCAGGCCGATGCCTTCCACACCAGTGGCCTGGTGCTCGACGATGGCGTGATCGACCCGCGCGACACCCGCGCCGTGCTCGCCTTCTGCCTGGACACCTGTGCCGAGGCCGCCGCGCGCGAACCCCGGCGCACCTCGTTCGGCGTGGCGCGCATGTAGCCACCGACCTCTTCCCCATTCAAAACCAACGACGGAGACAAGACCATGCAGCTCAGCCACGAACACCGCGAAGTGCAGAAGACCTTGAAGAGGTACATCGACGAGCACATCAATCCGCACGTGGACGAATGGGAAGCGGCCGAGATGATGCCCGCGCACGAGATCTTCAAGGGCCTGGGCAACCTGGGCCTGCTGGGCCTGACCAAGCCCGAAGCCTACGGCGGCGCGGGGCTGGACTACAGCTACAGCATGGCCATGGCCGAGACCCTGGGCCACATCCACTGCGGCGGCGTGCCCATGGCCATCGGCGTGCAGACCGACATGGCCACACCCGCGCTCGCGCGCTTCGGCAGCGAAGAGCTCAAGCGCGAATTCCTCGCGCCGTCGATCGCGGGCGACCTGGTCGGCTGCATCGGCGTGAGCGAGCCGGGCGCGGGCAGCGATGTGTCGGCCATCAAGAGCGTGGCGCGCAAGGACGGCGATGACTACCTCATCAGCGGCCAGAAGATGTGGATCACCAACAGCCTGCAGGCCGACTGGATGTGCATGCTGGTCAACACCGGTGACGGACCTGCGCACAAGAACAAGAGCCTGGTGATGGTGCGCATGCGCGAGAACGGCCAGCTGGTCAAGGGCATCGAGGTCGCGCAGAAGATCAAGAAGATCGGCATGAACAGCAGCGACACCGGCCTGATCTACTTCGACGAGGTGCGCGTGCCGCAGCGCAACCTGATCGGCACCGAGGGCTCTGGCTTCATCTACCAGATGCAGCAATTCCAGGAAGAGCGCCTCTGGTGCGCGGCCAGCACGCTGCAGAGCCTGACCAACTGCATCGGCTGGACGGTGGAGTGGGCGCAGGACCGCAAGCTCTTCGGCAGCAGCCTGGCCGACCAGCAGTGGGTGCAGTTCAAGCTGGCCGAGCTCAAGACCGAGGTGGAAAGCCTGCGCGCGCTCACCTACCTGGCGGTGGAGCACTACGTGGCCGGCGAGGACGTGACCGAGTGGGCCACCATGGCCAAGCTCAAGGCCGGCCGGCTCAACCGCATCGTGCCCGACACCTGCCTGCAGTTCTGGGGCGGCATGGGCTTCACCTGGGAGAACAAGGTCTCGCGCATGTACCGCGACGGGCGCCTGGCCTCCATCGGCGGCGGCGCCGACGAGGTGATGATGGGCATCCTGAGCAAGATCATGGGCATCGCCAAAAGGCCGGCAAAGTGAGCGGCGCGGCCTTTCTGGTGGAGCGCGCGGGCAACGTGGAGCGCTGGACGCTCAACGACCCGGCCACGCGCAATGCCCTGAGCGATGCGATGGTGCTCGGCCTCTACGAGGCCACGCTGCGCGCGCAGCAGGATTCCACGCTGCGCGTGGTGATCCTCACCGGTGCACCGGGGGCCTTCAGCGCCGGCGGCAGTCTGGGCAGTTTCGCCAGCGCCATCGGCCAGCCGCTGCAGCCGGGCGAGGACGACCCGCTGATCGCGCTGAACCGGGGTTTCGGCGACGTGCTGCACGCGCTCTGCGCCTTGCCGCAGCTGCTGGTGTGCGCGGTGGACGGGCCGGCGATGGGCGGTGGCTTCGGTCTGCTGTGCTGCGCGGACCACGTCATCGCCACCGAGGGCTCCAGCTTTGCCACGCCCGAGGTGACGCTGGGCCTGCCGCCCGCGCAGATCGCGCCCTTCGTGTGGCAACGCCTGGGTGATGCGGCCGCGCGCCAGTGTCTGTTGCAAGGCCGGATATACCACGCGGCCGATGCGCAGGCGCTCGGCCTGGTGGACGAGGTGGTGGCCGACGGCGCGCTGGCCGCCGCGCTGCCCGAACGCGTGCAGGCCATGAAACGCGCCGCGCCGGGCGCCGTGGCCAGCACCAAGCGACTGCTGCAGCGCCTGCGCGGCGAGGTGCCCGACCTGCGCGACGAAGCCGCCATCGCCTTCGCCAGCGCCTTACGGGGTCCCGAGGCCGCCGGCGGCCTGAGTGCCTTCGCGAAAAAGCAACCTGCCCCCTGGATGGACGGGCCCCCACGCTCCACCGCTGCGCGGGTCGCTGCCCCCCAAGGGGGCGGATCCGGCTTGGGGCGGCCCGGCGCCGGATCGCCCGAGGGCAAGCCATGAAACGATTGCTCATCGCCAACCGCGGCGAGATCGCCCGCCGCGTCATCCGCACCGCGCACGCCATGGGCATCGAGACCGTGGCCGTGTTCTCCGAGCCCGATGCCAACGCCCTGCATGTGCGCGAAGCCACCAGCGCCTACGCGCTCGGCGGCGCGGCCTCGGCCGACTCCTACCTGCGCGTGGACCGCCTGCTGGACGCCGCCGTGGCCACCGGTGCCGACGCCGTGCACCCCGGCTACGGTTTCCTGAGCGAGAACGCCGACTTCGCGCAGGCCGTGATCGACGCCGGCCTCACCTGGGTCGGCCCGCCGCCGGCGGCCATCCGCGCGCTGGGCAGCAAGTCCGCCGCCAAGGCGCTGGCCGTGCAACATGGCGTGCCCTGCCTGCCGGGCTACTTCGGCGACGACCAGCGCGACGAGACCTTTTTGACCGAGGCGCAGCGGGTGGGTTTTCCGCTGATGGTGAAGGCCGTGGCCGGCGGTGGCGGGCGCGGCATGCGCCTGGTGCACGAGGCCGCGCAGTTGCTGCCTGCGCTGAAGGGCGCGCGCTCGGAAGCGCTGGCGGGTTTTGCCAACGGCGACCTGCTGATCGAGCGCGCCCTGTTGAGGCCAAGGCACGTGGAGGTGCAGGTGTTCGCCGACGCGCACGGCCACGGCGTGCACCTGGGCGAGCGCGACTGCTCGGTGCAGCGCCGGCACCAGAAGATCATCGAGGAAGCACCGAGTCCGGCCGTCTCGCCCGAGCTGCGCGACCAACTCGGCCGCTGCGCGGTGGCGCTGGCGCAGGCCGCCGGCTACGTGGGCGCGGGCACGGTGGAGTTCCTGATGGACGGGCACGAATTCTTCTTGATGGAGATGAACACCCGCCTGCAGGTGGAGCACCCCGTGACCGAAGCCCTCACCGGGCTGGACCTGGTGGAATGGCAGCTGCGCATCGCGCGCGGCGAGCGCCTGCCGCTGTCGCAGGACGCGATCACTTTCCATGGCCACGCTATCGAGGTGCGCCTGTGCGCCGAAGACGAGCACCATACCCCGCACACCGGCCGCGTGCATCACTTCGCCGAGCCGCCCCTGCCGGCTGGCCTGCGCTTTGATCACGCGCTGGGAACCGGCAGCGAGGTCAGCCCGCACTACGACGCCATGCTCGGCAAGCTCATCGCCCACGCGCCCACGCGCCGGGAGGCGATCGACCGGCTCGCCCATGCGCTGGACCAGACCCAGGTGCTGGGCCTGCCCACCAACCGCGCCTTCCTCGCCGCCTGCCTGCGCCACCCCGTGTTCCACGAAGGCGGTGCGCTCATCCCCTTCCTGGCCGAAGAGGGCGACACCGTGCGCGCCATGCTGCTGCCCCCGCCCGATGCGGTGCTGGCCGGCGTGCTGGCCGCCGTGTTCGCAGGGCAGGCGCCAGCTGCCGCCTTGCCCTGTCCCTTTGCCCGCCCGCTGCGCTGGGCGCACGGCGACCAGGCGCTGGACCTCGCCGTGCAAGAACAAGGGCAGGGCGCCTTGCGCGTGAGCTGGGGCGAGCGCACGCTCGCGGCCCGCGTGGCCCCGGGGCATGTGGTCATCGACGGCGTCACCTGGCCGGTGACTGCCGCGCCGCTGGGCGCGGGCCACTGGCAGGTGCAGGCCGGCGCGCACACCCTCGCGCTCACCGATCTCAGCCTCGCACCGCGCGAGCGCGCCGGGGGTGCGTCCGCCGCGCGCGAGCTGCGCGCACCCTTCAACGGCAAGCTCATCGCCGTGCACGCGCAACCGGGCGCGAGCATCGCCCGGGGCGAGCCGTTGCTGGTCATCGAATCCATGAAGCTCGAACACACCCTGGCCGCACCGCGCGACGTCACCGTGGAAGCGCTCTCGGTGGCGGCAGGGCAGCAGGTCGCGCCCGGGCAATTGCTGGTGACCTTTGCCGCATGAACGCTGACCACACCTTCACCGCCGAGGACCGCGCTGCCCTCGTCGACACCGTGCAGCGCTTCGCCACCCAGGCGATCGCGCCCCACGTACCCGCCTGGGAAGAGGCGGGCGAACTGCCGCGCTCGCTGCACCGCGAGGCTGCCGAACTCGGCCTGCTCGGCCTGGGCTATCCCGAGCACCTCGGGGGCACGCCCGCGCCCTGGAGCGCGCGCAACGCCATGTCGCGCACGCTGGCGCGTCATGGCGGCAGCGGTGGTGTGATGGCCAGCCTGTTCACCCACAACATCGGCTTGCCGCCCGTGCTCGCGCACGGCGCGCCCGAGCTGCAGCAGGAGGTGATTGCGCCCGTGCTGCGCGGCGAGAAGATCGCGGCCCTGGGCATCACCGAACCCGGCGGCGGCTCCGACGTGGCCGCGCTGCGCACCACCGCACGGCTCGACGGCGACGACTACGTCATCGATGGTGAGAAAGTCTTCATCACCTCGGGCATGCGCTGCGACTGGATCACCCTCGCCGTGCGCACCGATGCGAAAAGCAAGGGCGCGAGCGGCATCTCCATGATCGTGGTGCCCTGCGACGCGCCCGGTGTCTCGCGAACACGGCTGGAGAAAATGGGCTGGCTGTGCTCGGACACCGCGCACCTGCGCTTCGGGGGCGTGCGCGTGCCCGTGCGTTATCGCCTCGGCGCCGAGGGCGCGGGCTTTCGCATGATCATGGGCAACTTCAACGGCGAGCGCCTGGCCATGTCCGCCATGGC